>CAISER010000030.1 GCA_903884375.1 Candidatus Collierbacteria bacterium
CGTTCCTTAGATATGGTTATGGAAGATATGTGGAGATTGATAACGGAAACGACGTTGTTTCTATTTACGGACACATGGGAAAAATCTTCGTAAACGAGGGTGATAAAGTGACAACTAATAAAGCTATTGGTGAGGTTGGATTGACCGGAAGAACTACTGGACCTCATCTTCACCTTGAAGTCATAAAAAATAAATTAAATATTAACCCTCAACCTTATTTAGCTTTGGGTGTGGTTAATAAGAGGTAATTTTCCTTTCTCAACAGTTGTAAGTACTTTTTAGATTGATTTATCAATCATTAGTTTTGTGTGGAAAACTTCGGTTTTTTGTGGATAATCATATTAATATTTATAAAAATATAAATATCTAACAAAAAGACCCCTTTCGGGGTCTTTTTTAATGACTTATTAATCCGCCAAAGGCGGATGACGAGTACGTCACATACCCATGTCCCCCATGTTGGGAACTGGTGATTCTTTTTTCTCTTCGGGAATGTCGGTAATGAGACATTCGGTCGTAAGAATCATACTGGCAACACTGGCGGCGTTTTGGAGAGCGGAGCGGGTAACTTTGACCGGGTCGAGGATACCAGCTTTGAGCATGTCTTCAAACTCGAGAGTGAGAGCATTGAAGCCAAAACTTAATATCTTACTGTTTTCAACTTCTTTGACAACCCAACCCGCATCGGCGCCGGAGTTTTGTGCCAACCAGCGAATTGGTTCGGATAGAGACTCTTTTACTATCTTGATACCAACTTCTTCATCGGTGTTGTCGCCTTTGAGAACTTCCAGAACTTTTCTGGCTCTTAGAAGAGCAACACCACCACCCGGAACAATACCTTCGTCTATTGCAGCTTTGGTGGCACCGACAGCATCTTTGACTCTTTCTTTCAGTTCATTTAACTCGACTTCGGTGGCAGCACCAACTTTTATAACGGCAACGCCACCTGTTAATTTGGCAATTCTTTCAGCTAATTTTTCTTTGTCGAATTCCGAAGTGGATTTGTCGTATTCTTTTTTGATTTGTTCGAGACGAGCTTTGAGAGCGACTTTGGTTCCTTTTCCTCCAATGATTTGAGTATTATCTTTGTCGGACCAGACACGATCGGCTTGGCCAAGATCTTCAATGGTTACCGAGTCCAGTTTTCTACCGGTGTCTTCCGAGATTAATGTTCCACCTGTAAGAATAGCAATGTCTTGCAAAATAGCTTTGCGTCTGTCGCCAAATGCCGGAGCTTTGACAGCTAAGATATTAAAAGTACCACGCATTTTATTCACTACTAAAGTGGCCAGAGCTTCACCTTCGATATCATCGGCGATGATGACAATATTTTTGCTAACTTTCATGGTGTTTTCCAAGAAAGGAAGCATGTCATTTATGGCTGAGATTTTTTGATCAGTGATGAGAATGTAGGGATTTTCGATGGTGGCGTCCATGTTGGATGCGTCGGTGGCAAAATAGGCTGAAGCATAACCTTTATCAAACTGCATACCTTCTTTTTTCTCAATCTCAAACTCCATACCTTTTGATTCTTCGACAGTGACAACACCATCGCGGCCAACTGACATTAAAGCTTCGGCAATTTTTTTACCAATTTCAGGATTTTGAGCGGAGATGGTGGCAACAGCTTCCCAGTCTGACTCTTTTAGATCTTTTTTTATTTTGCCAAGTTCATTAACAACGGCAGTAACTGCTTTATCAATACCACGTTTCATTTGCATTGGATTTGCACCGGCGGTGATATTTTTCATGCCCTCAACGACTATCTTTTGGGCCAAGAGAGTGGCTGTAGTGGTGCCGTCTCCTGCAATGTCATTAGTTTTACTGGCGGCTTCTTTGACGAGTTGTGCGCCCATGTTTTCAAAAGGATCTTGCAACTCAACTTCTTTGGCAACGGAAACACCATCATGAAGAACTGTTGGGGCTCCCCATTTTTTATCTATTGCCACATTGCGTCCTTTGGGACCTAATGTCGTGACTACTGCTTTGGCCAGTTTGTTGACACCGGTTACTAATTTAGTACGAGCGTCTTCGGAGTATAGAATTTGTTTTGACATATTTGATATTTTAAATTTTAAATTTTATATTTATGATTTACTTACTGTCGCGAGAATGTCGTCGAATTTTAAGAACTGATATTTGGTGTCACCAATCTCGACTTCGTTGCCACCCCATTCTTTGTAAAGAACGGTGTCCCCTGTTTTGGCAGGAGAGGATACTTCGATTCCACGATCATTTGTTAATTTATTACCAATAGCGAGAACTTTTCCATATTGAGGTTTTTCCGAATGAGAATCCGGAAGATATAAACCGGAAGCGGTTTTCTTTTCTTGTTTGGCCGGTTCAACCAAAACAAAACCGGGTGTCGGCTGAAGTTTTTTGACGGTTAGAGTGTTAACCATAAATATTGATGATTATTAATAACTTAAGAGATGAGTATACACTAGTTATCACTCAATCTTTATGAGTGCTATTTTTATCAAAAATATTCTATTTGTCAAGAGGTTAGAGAGCGGCGCCTTTGAATCCCGGGCAATTGGCTTTTGCCCAAGTGAGAAACGCTGCATCACACATGGGTTTAATCATGTCAGGACCAGGCATACAATCGACCCATTCGGTTGTTGGACAGACAAGTCTTATCGTGACAGACGGTTCGGGAATCTCAACAGTCGAAGAGGGTGTTGCTTCCGGAGTAATAATAATGGTTGGCGTAAGCATTTCGGTGACTGACGGGGTTAAAGTTGGGGTGGGTTCAGTAAACACAGTCTTGCTGGGCATAGGAAGATATTTGGCGGCAAGAACACCAATTAAGATGCCAAAGAGAATGAGAGCAATGACAATAAAGAATGTTTTTAGAAAACCGGAAGATTTAGGTTTGGATGGTGTCTCCGTCACCAGTTGGAGATTTGGTTGGGAGATTGGCTCCGATGTTATCAACTGGGGCTGGGAGGGAGGGTTCTGTGTTGGGAATGCTAACGGTGGAACTTGGTCTGTTTGCCAGGCTGCCGGTGGAGTGAAGGTGACTCCCGGGTTGGTGGTTGGGGCTTGGTCTTCTGGGTTGGTTTGTTGGTTTGGATCCATTTGAGTTGTTATTTATAATATTATTTCCGGAATCAAGAAGTTTTTTATTTTTTAATGCTTCTAACAGGGTGGTAGTAATTCTCAGTTTTCCACCTTGGGCAGATGTTTTGGCGAGACTAAGAGCATCTTCATAATTTACCCATTTGGATTCATTGTATTCTTCGTCGGTTGGAAATTTTATATTAGTAGAAGAAGAAGTGGCATAAAGAAAATAGTATTTTTTCCCTTTCATGATAACCGACGCTCCTGAGTCTAGTTTTAATTCACGCAGTCCTTGTTTGTCCGGGGGAAATTCAATTTTGTCTTCAGAAATAAAAGTTGGTTTGAAACTGGTTTGTTTGACAAAATCTTGGCCAAGTTCTTCTGTCATTTCACGTTTGAAAGCATCGGTGAGACTTTCTTTGTTGTCCACTCCCCCTTGAGGAAGCTGCCAAAGTTGGTGAATTTTTTGATGGACAAAGAGAATTTTTCCAGAGTTTAGGAAACAACCAACAACACTGGGGCGAAGTCCTTCGGCTCTGTCTTTGTCTAGGTCTTCCAGGGTTGGCTCTTTGTGTAGAGTAGTCGGGTTTTTCGCTGAAGATGTGTTTGGATGTGTCGTTTGTGATTGAGGTTTGTATGGGGTGGTTTGAGAGTATGAACGGTCTTCTTTTGACTGTGATTTATATTGGCCATCATCCATTCGAGGGTGGGAACGGTATTCTGATTTTGGAGGTCTTTGTGGTGGTGTTGTATATATAGTGGCTTGAGTCATGTCGAGAGCTTCGGTTTTTCTGTAAAACTGTTCTTCGCTCATGGCAATAATTTTTTCTCGATGACCATTTTTTATTTCCGGAAGAGGAAGCGTAGTTGCCGAAAATGGATTGGAAATACTGGCATTAACAGAAATTTTGACAATGATTTGATAACGAGCCAAACCAACTAAATCATCTTGAGTATAGAAATTACCTAGTTCATTCATTAGCCTGTTGGCGTCAGCGGCACCAACGACAAAACTCATCAAAGTACCGGCATTACCAAAAATGGCGTCTTGAATTTCTACCGGTAACTGGGCAGTGTATTGATTGGCAAGAATTAAATTAAGACGATATTTACGTGCTTCGGAAAGAATTTTGATAAAAGAAGTGGTAGCGAAGTTTTGGAACTCGTCGACATAAAGGAAAAAATCTTTTCGCTCGGACTCGGCCATGTTGGCACGGTTCATGGCAGCGATTTGAATTTGGGAGATAAACATAGCGCCAAGAAGAGCCGCATTATCTTCACCAATCTTTCCTTGAGGAAGATTAAGAATAATTATTTTTCCGTTGTTCATTAAATCCTCAAAATCAACAGTGGATTTGGGGTGGCTGATAATGTCTCTAATCGTTGGTGAGGTAATAAACTGGCCAACTTTATTTAAAATTGGTGAGATGGCTTCAGATTGGAATTTTTCGGAGTATTTATCATACTCATCATGCCAAAAATTATGAAGCACCGGGTCTTGGACGGCTGTGAGATATTCTTCGCGAAAGGGTTTATTGGTTAGGAGCCGTGGAACATCAAGAAGGGTGGCGCCAGGTTTTCCAACCAATGTTAAAAGTGTGTTTCTTAAAATATATTCGAGACGGGGGCCCCAAGAGTTGCCGTAGAGTTTACTAAAAATGGAAACAATTCCGGAAGCAACCAGTTCGGAGTAGGCAGGATTTTTGACATAAAGAGGATTTAAATGAAAAGACTGTCCGACGACAGATGGATCAAGATAAGCGACATCGTTAATTCTGTCTGACGGAATGTAATCGAGTAAATGTTCGGCAGTATCACCATGAGGATCAACGAGAGCCATTCCTTCCCCGTGACGAATATCGTTTATGGCCATGTTGGCAAGGAGTGTAGATTTACCAGTACCGGACTTACCTAAGATATAGACATGGCGACGACGGTCCTCCCCTTTCTTCATGCCAAAAGAAACAACTCTATTTTTGTATTCCGTCTTGGCAAAGAAATTAATATCTTTCTTTTCTTCTTCCGATAAATCTTCGGCTATCGGAAGATTGATTGGCGGCTCTCCCCTAAGTGTTTTTCCCCAAGCAATACCTTTGATATTTCCCAAATTAAATCCCGGTAAGTGATAAATGGCAGCAATTTCGGAATAATTTAGAAATTGATATTGATTGGAGTATTTGGCGGAACGCTCAAGAATCATTTTCTTGAGTTTGGAACTTGATGTTGCTCTGGGCACTCTAATTTTAAAACTATTGCCTTCCGAAAGAGCGTAAGTGCCAAATGCCGCAGAAATTTGAGAAAGAAGTTGAGATGATGTGGCTTCACTTGGGGAAATGGCAACGAGACGGATATCACAACCAAAAGCTTGGAAAGCCAATTTCCTTTCAATGAAAGGTTTTTCTGCCTTTGGCTGAGTTTTGGGTTGACCTTCAATAACCGGTTTGGGTTCCAGTGAGGTTCTAAGAGACTTTTGCCAGTTACCCGGTGCGGCAAAAAGGCAGATTTGAATTACAGCTGCTTGACCTGATGGAATACGAGAAAGACTGCCCAAAATGGCTGTAATCTGATCAACTTTATCGTCTTCGGTAACATTTATCGGTAACTGCGAAGGAGCTGTAAGAACCAATTGCCCCATTTTTAGATGCCCATGGTTTAACCAGTCCGGAAGATAGTCTTTCATGGGAGATATTAAAGCCGTTGGGTATTGAGCGGCAATTTGAGAACGAACGAGATGTTCAAGTTTTTCCGGGCAAGAAATTACGAAATATGTTGTTTGGTTAAGATTGGCTATTTCCAGAGTGATTGTGTCATAGGAGTTGAGAAGCCGGTCAAATAAATTTGCTTTGAGAGAAGATTTTATGGAAGCAAGAAATTCAACAAAAGCAGCCTGACCGGTGAGTGAGTCTTTGGCAGGTCGAATCTGCAGTACCGAATATTTGGGCAAGGCCATGTAATAAGTATATACAAACTTAAGTGTTTGCGGGAGCGGTAAAGATTGTTTCTGCGGTTTGTTTCGTACCTGATTCAATAATCTTTACTTCTGAAAAAAGCACGTTTTCGACAATTAGTCCTTTATCTTCAAATAGTTTGTTTAGCTCGTCTTTGAGCATATTTTCTATTTGGGAACGTTCTGAGCCTATTTCTTTTGATTCAAACCGACTAAAAGCTGAGGAAATTCTGCTTCTGGAATAAGGACGAACAACTTTGGAAATAAAGTTGTCACCAATATTTTCCCAAAGTTCGGGAGCATTGGCTTTATCAAGTTTAAAGAGAATTGAGCCTTCGATAGAAATAACTTTGTTGTCTTTGGTGGTAGCCACAATAGGTTCGTCTCCTAAAGCTTCTTTTTGGGAGATATCGAAGCCGTGGCGAATAGTGTACTCGAGAATTTGAGCATTAAATAGCTTGGCGATCTGCCAGAAAGGAATTTTGAGATGAAGACCGGGACCCCAAACACGCTTTAATACGCCTAATCCACGATCATAGACACAGGCAACATGCCCAGGAGGAACAGAAATAAAAAAACCGCCAACAATTTCGTCAACGAGGAAAGAGACTACTAGTTTATCAAAATCAGCCATAACTTCTTGTATTATATCGTCTTTTCAGAAGAATTAGGGGTTTCGGATATGGAAGGTGAACTTTCTGTGATTGGAAGAGGAGGTGTTTTTTTGGTTAGTGAGTAATAGAGATATAGAAGCTCTCTAACAATACGTACAGTCATGGTAAAAGCAAGAGAAGTAATAATATAGATTTTTTTACCGGCAGGAAGGAACATAAAGATTACAAAACAAACGATGGGAAACAAAATAACAAGCGAAATAAAATCTTTTTGATTTGGCTTAACAGGAGAAAAATAAAGGTGCATAGCTTCATTGGCGGCAATCATAAGACTTTGAATAATATTCAACATGTTGTTGGTGTGAGAAAGATCAAATATCCCCAAAAACATTAGATCGATAGGGGTTTGGATTTTAGGCATGAATTTGTATAGAAGATGGAGATCTTCTCCTTCAAGTCCGGTGGTAAAAATCCGATAGAGCATAAGAATAACCAATACTTGGATTAATACATTGATCATTTCGGAGATAATGGCACCAGGGCGAGTACGCATCACTCTTTTGGTTTCCTCCTTGAGGCGAATAGGGTCGGCGGCATAATCTATTTTTATTTGTTTTATTTTTTTGGCTATCTCATATTTGTCTTCGGCTGATCGTTCTCCGGCTAGATCAATGGGTAAAAGAATAAGGCGAACGGCAACTGCAAAAAAGATAACGGCAATACCCATGTCTGGATTGGGGAATACTTGACCAACCAACCAGTAAAGTCCAACCAAGATATTAAAAAAGGGTTGGTAGAAATAAGTTGTAAAAATATCCATGACTTAGGTAATTATAACGATAAGTTTTTTAAGTAATTGTTTATGGGTGTCGAAAAATCATTTTTGTGAAAGAAAGCCGAGTGAAGAGAAATACTTTCGGTGGTGATCTTGGGAAGCATATATAAATATTGAAAAATAAACATTAGATAATTTAGAGGAATAACAATCGCTGTCAACCATGAATATTTATTCGTTGACGTATACCCTTTAGAGGTAAGCTGATAAGCGTTTGCAAGATAATGTTTAACCCAAGTGTTTGATTTTATGAAAGATTGATATGTATTTCCCCTATCCAAAAGGGGTTTTATTTGAAGTACTTCGTGAGCAGTATAAAGGTTACGACGTTTTTGAGGAACGGTTAATGATTTGGTATCTAACCAAAGGTTGGGGCAAAAAGCGTTTTTTGTTTTTATTGGATTGTCCCCCGGATGACGACGGTTGAATTTTAATGAAAGGAGTGTGAGCAATAATGGCCGAACAAGCCAAAGACAGTTTGGCGCGGTAACAATCAACAAATCCAAATCATCTTTTTGGCTGCTGTTGTTGATGGCGACAGAGCCGGTAAGAGCGATCAGACGAACTCCGGGAAGAAATCGTGCATATTTTATAAACCGGTAAGCGATACGTTCTTTTTGATGGGTATATTTTTGGAGAGAGTTTCGAAGTTTTATTTGTTTTAACTTGAGGGTTGGAAAATATTTAATCAATGAAGAATATGATACTGTTCGAGGTGAAATTAACCAATAATGAATTTCTTTTGGAAAAAGAGGAAAATTAAAAAAAGCCGAATAGGCAATAGTTTTTTCGACTGCGGTACGGAAATCCATAACTTAAGGTGAGGTGGTGGCAGCTGAGGCAGTGATTAATCCATACTGTGAAAGCACTTGAGTAAAACCATTTTTAAGAGTCTCTAGAGCATTTGCGGAGTCTTGGTTTTGTGCAATGGCATTAATAGCATCTTCGAGATATTTAATTAAACGCGAATTAAGGGCAGTTTTTGAGTCTCTGGTATTCCCGGCAGTATAAAAAGTGTGGGCAGTATCCATACTGGTTATATATGGAGCTATCACAGGATTACTTTGAGCCTGGGTGGCAACAGCTTTGTTGGCTGGTGGTTGAGGATATTCACGAACGGTTGTAGCAGCATCAAAAAGAATTTGCTGAGCTTTAGCTGAGGCTAAGAAACTTACAAATTTCCAGGACTCGACTGGGTGTTTGCTATTTTTACTAACTGCTTCAAACCAGAATGACGTCCAGTTAACGGCATCAGCGTCTGGAAGTTGTGGAACCGGGACTGTTTGCCAGGATAGTGCAGGATTTATGGCTTTTATTTCGGCAGCTCTCCAAGTTGGAGCAATTATCATGGCTACCTTTTCATTGGCAAAAGCGACGGTTGAAGGAGGAAGAGTATCATCCCAGACTCGGTGCTTGGTCACAAAATCAGTGTAATAAGTGAGGGTAGTTGAAACATCCGGATTTGAAAGGTCGGAGAGTTTAACTCCTGATTGAAGCAACATCAAACTAACAATATCAGACCAATGTTCAACATTGCTGGTGTTGCCGAGAGAAATTCCCGCGCGAATTAACTTTCCTGTTAAAGGATCAACCTCCCTTAAGGCTTTAGCCGCCGATAAAACATCTGGCCATATTTTTGGAGGTAAGAGTGATTTTTGCTGGAACATGGCATTATTTATGAAAAGCGCTAGGCCTTCCATGGTCATGGGAACACCGAAAACTTGAGTACCGGATACTAATGTTTTGGCGACTATTGGATAAAAATTGGTGGATATTTCAGTGACAGAGACAGAATTTGCCGGAGCAGGAAAAAGATATTTGGTAAATAAAGGTAACCATGTTGAGTGAAGTCTGACAATATCGGGAGAGTTTTGACTTTCAAGGTCGTTTTTGACACGATCTTGATAATCTTGTGGCGATTGAAATTGATAACTAATTTTAATGCCTGGGTTTTGTTTTTCAAATTCATCAATAACAGGTTTCATTACCGAGGATGGTTCCCATAGACCATAATAAGTAAGTGTAATCGCTTGGCCAGAAGAACTTGGTTTTGATCCAGTTTTGTATCCAAGTAGTTTTGTGGCCGCAAAAACAATCAAACCAACGACAATAATTGCAGCAATAAGAGGAAGAATTATTTTAAAGGGTGATGGCTTTACAACGGGAGCCTTGCTCGTCTCTGGAGGTTGATAACTTGGAGGAGGTGGCGCTGCTTCTTCTGGAGTTTTAAAAGAAGCTGTCTCCCCTGGTGTTACCGGACCTGGAAGTGGAAATTGATTGTCCATATTTTAAATAAATATCAGCTAAGATATTAAGGTCGGGTTAAAACACGACACTGTAATAAAGTATAGCAAGAATGAATAGATTTAAAAACAGCGTTTGGATATTTACCATCGGTATATTAATAATTTGTGCTGCATATATCGGGTACCGATTAGCCTTTAGAAGCTTAATTTTTCCAAATATATCAATAGCCGGAATAAATGTTGGGGGGATAGATAAAATTACCGCTTTGAAACTAATTAATAAATATTTTTCAACAAACCCAAGTAGGATTGTTTTGAGGATCAATGACAAAGAAATAGACAAAGTGAGCGAAATAAACGTTGAGAGGGATATTAATTGGGCGGTTGAACAAGCGATTAATGTTGGGAGAAATGGGAATTTGCTTACTCAAATTTCAGAACAGTATAAAACTCTATTTTTCTCAAGACAAATTGAAATACCAATTAGTTATGATAAGGATGAGCTGGAAGGCTTTGTCGATCAACTAGCTATTGATTACAATCAAAAAACTATTTGGCCAAAATTAGTTTCCGATAAAGGACAAATAAAGGTTGTTTCTGGTAAAGATGGCTTGGAAATTAATAAAACTCAGTTGATTAATAAAATTGCGAAAGGCTGGACTTTTCCTGATAAACAAATTGTTGATGTCCCTAGCGAAACTGTTTCCGCAAAAGAAAATACCGAGTTGGTTAATCGAGCAATAGCTTCACTAAACAAATGGGGAGATAAAAAACTAAAACTAAAACAAGGCGATTTTGAGTCTAGTTTAAACGAAGGTGAAATGGTTGGTCTTTTTGGATTAACTCATGAAGAAATCGACAACGATCAGTTTGGTAATCTAATGGCCAGAATTCAACAACAGGTAGAAACTGAACCTCGTGATGCTGTTTTTCAATTTGAAGGAGATGAAGTAAAAGAATTTAAACCAGAAATTGTTGGCCGTGTGATTGATGTTCCAAATTTTAAAGAAAAATTAAAAGTGGCTTTGGCTTCGGCAGATATAGAAGTATTAGAAATTCCAGTGATTTTATCTTATCCAAAGATTAAAGCCGGTGACATAAATAATTTAGGGATAAAAGAATTAATCGGCGAAGGAAAATCATCATTTTCTCACTCAATCCCCGGAAGAGTATTTAATGTAAATTTAGCAGCAACAAGAATAAATAGTACTATTGTGGCACCTGGAGAGGAGTTCTCTTTTAATAACGTTGTCGGTGATATTTCTCGTGCTTCCGGCTATCAAACTGCATATATTATTAGCGGCGGGAAAACAGTCTTAGGGGATGGAGGAGGTGTTTGTCAGGTATCAACAACTGTTTTTAGGGCAGCATTGAACGCCGGATTGCCAATAACCGAGAGAAAAGCTCATGCATATCGGGTTGGTTATTATGAGCAGGATAGTAAACCGGGAATCGACGCTACAGTTTATAACCCAACCGCCGATTTTAAATTTTTAAACGATACCGGAAATCATATTTTAATTCAAACAAAGGTTGATACCACAAATTTAAAAATGAATGTCAAAATTTACGGAACTAAAGATGGGAGAGTGTCGATAATTTCTGAACCAAAAATTTCTTCACAATTGGCTCCACCTCCTACGATATATGTCGATGATCCGACCCTGCCTGTTGGACAAATGAAACAAATTGATTGGTCAGCTTGGGGAGCAAAAGTGTCTTTTACTTACAAAGTAATGAAAGGAACAGAAACATTAATTGAAAAAACTTTTTATAGTAACTATCAGCCTTGGCAGGCAGTATATCTAAAGGGGACAAAGATATAATTTTGTGCTTACCTTGATATAAAATAAGAGAATGAAAGTTTTAGCCATCGAGAGTACATGTGATGAAACGGCGGCGGCTGTGGTGGAAAATTGTGGAGCGGGAGTAAAAATTTTAAATAACGTAGTAGCAAGTTCGGTGTTGATGCATCAAAAATATGGAGGAATTGTGCCGGAAGTGGCGGCAAGGGAACAAATAAAAAGTATTATTCCTGTGATTACTGAAGCTTTGGGTGAAGATAAAGACAGTATTGATGGAATTGCTGTGAGTTTTGGTCCCGGTCTTATGGGAAGTCTTTTAGTTGGGGTGGAGTCGGCAAAAGCGTTAGCGTGGGCATGGAAAAAACCACTTTATGCTGTAAATCACATGGGGGCCCATATACTGGCTAATTGGATTGTGGAGTCAATGACTGCCAAAGTACCGGAGTTTCCGGCTGTGGGATTGGTGGTAAGCGGAGGCCACACGGATATCGTACTAATGACGAGCGTAAAAGACTGGAAGTGGATTGGTGGAACTCGTGATGATGCAGTTGGAGAAGCATTTGATAAAGCAGCAAGATTGTTGGGTTTACCCTACCCTGGTGGCCCGGAAATATCCAAGGCGGTTGAGAGAGTGACTGATGCAATGAAAGAAAGGTATGGGAAAAAGTATAAATTACCTCGACCATTGTTAAATGAGGATAACTTGGATATGAGCTTCTCAGGATTAAAAGCTGCGGTTGCAAAGACTGTCATAGAGTTGGGCGAAATTGATGAAGAAACACGTGATATGTTGGCTTGGGAGTTTTCGGAGGCCATAATTGAGATATTGGTCAAAAAAACGATGATGGCCGTGGAGAAAAATAAACCTAAGTGTGTATTGATGGCTGGAGGTGTGGCAGCAAATAAACAATTGAGGGAAAATCTAAGAATTGAAGTTGAAAAGATAGATGGAGTTAAGTTTTTTTGCCCGGAGCTAAAGTACTGTGGAGATAACGCGGCGATGGTTGGTGCGGTCGCTATAATTGCACCACAAGAAGTAAAACCAACTGAGTTGAAACCCGACCCAAGTGTAACAACGGTTTAAAATAAAGATAATGCAGAAAAACTACGATCATACTATCTACGAAGATAAACTTTACAAAATTTGGGATAAGAGTGGTGTATTTACTCCCCCTACCGGTGAAGAATTGAAAAAGAGTGGTAAAAAACCATTCACGATTATCATGCCACCGGCAAACGCAAACGATCCTTTACATGTAGGTCATGCATTGTTTGTGACGATTGAAGATATTTTTATAAGATACCATCGACTAAAAGGTGAGGCTGCTTTATGGCTTCCCGGTCTGGATCATGCAGGAATTGAAACTCAGTTTGTTTTTGAAAAGAAACTAGCTAAGGAAGGTAAGAGTCGATTCGATTTTGATAGGGAAACTTTATATAAAATGATTTGGGATTACGTTCAGGAAAATACCGTTGTTGCTTTGAATCAATTGAAAAAAATGGGCGCGAGTGCAGATTGGAGTCGATATAAATTTACTCTTGATCCGGATATTGTAAAAGACGTTATAAATACATTTAAAAAATTACATGACGATGGTTTGATTTATCGAGCCGAGAAATTGGTAAATTACTGTACCAAGTGCGGAACGGCATATTCCGAACTGGAGGTGGAACATGAAGATCGAGAAGACAATCTTTATACCATCGATTATGGTTTGCTTAAAGTAGCGACCACAAGACCGGAGACCATGCTTGGAGATTCGGCTGTGGCAGTTAATCCAAATGATAAGCGCTATAAAAATTTAATAGGAAAGAAAGTTATTTTACCTTTGATAAATAAAGAAATTCCGATTGTGGGAGATGAAATGGTAGATATGGAGTTTGGAACTGGTGCCGTAAAAATTACTCCTGCACATGATCCAAATGACTGGGAGGTAGGAGTAAAAAATAGTTTGGAAGTAATAACTGTGATTGGTACAAATGGAAAGATGACTGAAAACGCCGGACCTTATGCCGGGCTTTCGGTTGCTTTGTGTAGAGAAAAAATTCTTGAAGATTTGGGGGATAGATTGATTGAGGTTAAACCATATTCTCACAGCGTTGGTGTTTGTTATCGCTGCCATAGAGCAATTGAACCATTACCGATTAAGCAGTTTTTTATAAAAATAAAACCTTTGGCGGATAAGGCTTTAGAGGCACTTGATAAGCGTAATACAAAAATCTTTGGGGCCGGAAGAGACAAAATACTGCGTCATTGGTTGGAAAATCTACGTGACTGGAATATTAGTCGACAGATCGTTTGGGGAATTCGAATTCCTGTTTGGTACAGCAATGAAAGTAAAACAGATTTCGTAGTTTCTGAAGAGTGTCCTGGTGATGGATATATCCAGGAAACCGACACTTTTGATACTTGGTTTTCTTCAGGACAATGGCCTGTGGTGACTTTAAAAAATAACAAACCCGGTGATTTTGAAGCTTATTACCCTACTGACTTAATGGAGACCGGATATGATATCCTGCCTTTTTGGGTTATGAGAATGATGCTTTTATCGATTTATCTTACCGGAGAAACTCCATTTAAATATGTGTATTTACATGGGCTGGTGAGAGATGAACAAGGAAGAAAAATGAGTAAGAGCATGGGAAATGCAATTAATCCTTTAGAGCTATGTGCAAAATATGGAACGGATTCTTTAAGAATGGCTTTGGTAATGAGCACCACGGCAGGACAAGACAGTAATATGGGAGAGAATAAAGTAAAAGGAATGAGGAATTTTGCAAATAAAATCTGGAATGCGGGAAGATATGTTGTTGAAAAGGCGCCAGAAGATGTGGTGATTAACGGAGCAAAAGATGAGGAATTTTTTCAAAGACTTTCTGCAGTCGTAAAAGAGGTGACTAAACTACTTGATCAAATGAAGGTGGGCTTGGCTTCAGAGACAGTCTACAATGAGTTCTGGCATTGGTTTTGTGACGAAGGTATTGAACAAAACAAAGAAAAACAAGTTAGCGATGAAGTTTTAAGAATGGGATATAAAACAATGTTGGTTTTGCTTCACCCATTTGTCCCGTTTGTAACAGAGGCTATTTGGCAAGAAATATTTGCTAAAGAAGGTTTGCTTATTTCCTATCCTTGGCCAAAATAATTATTCTTTGGCAGTTTCCTCAGGTTTAGCTTCACCTTCGGTAGATTTTTCTCCACCTTCAGCAGGGGTTTCACCTTCAGCTCCAGTGACATCTTCGGCAACTTCTTCAACAGGAACAACCTCTTCTTTCATGGGCTCTTGCAGAGAGACAACCATTTGCTCCGGATCCGTTTTTATCTCAACATCAGTAGAGACTTTGGCATCGGAGACCAAGAGGTGATCACCAATGGCTTTGAGTGAGGAGATGTCAAAGGTAATATTTTCAGGAATCTCTGTAGGCAATGCTTCAACCTCAATTTCATTTAAAGACTGGGAGAGAACCGCTTCGTTTGAGGTGACAAGTTCGGATTCACCAATAATTTCGACAGGAACATTGGCGGTAACTTTTTCTTTAAGGTTGACTTGGTGAAAATCTACGTGGAGTTTATCTCCAGTAATAGGATTAAAGTGTACTGAAGTAACTAGGGTTGGACGTTCTTTTTCTTCTCCTTCAACCTTAACCCAGATTAAACTGGTCTCACCAGCTTCTTTATAGACTCGATTGAAATCAACGGCATTGATTTGAATTGCTTGGCTTTCAATGGTTTTGCCAAACAAATTGGCAGGAACCACGCCTGTTCGACGAAGCTTCTTTACCTTACTTCCTAGTACGGTTCTTTTATTGGCGTTTAGAATAAACTTTTGCATGAAACGTATTGTAACCGATTAGCCTCCGCTTCTCAACTTTTACTCTTTGTTTGCATCAAGAGTGAAGCCAAAAGTTGATGTATGTGGCGGTAAAGTAATAATGAGTTGTGATGGTTTAGCTGTAAATTGAGATGTAACAATGATAGGCTTGAGATTTTCCGGATAATTAATCATAAGGTCAATACCGGAATCAACAGTCCCCGGTTGACGATATTCAGTTATTGAGTAAGACATTGGTAATGAAAAGTTTTGACCGTTTACAGTAGTTGCTTTAATAATTAAAGTTGAGTCTATATCAGGCATAAGGCTTAGCGGTATTTCGTAGTGGTCAATAGTCCCCTCAATGTTTTTTTTAACAAGTTTCATACTAAAGGGTAGGTCATTAAGCAATACTTGATTTAGAGTAGAAAAGGTTGGAAGGTAAAGGTGGTAATTTACGCTAATAGCAGAACTGAATTTGAGTGTTTGATTTGTTTTGTAATTTATTATGTATTCGTGTTGAATGGTCGTTGGAGATATTTCTATGTTGTGATTTATGGTGCGGCCAGACCACGGATTTTGTCTTGAAGTAGTGTTTTGTGATTCACTTAAATATGTTGTTTCGGATAAACACTCTTTGTTTGAAGTAAGACCGGCGTTGCATGGATGAGAAATGATTATCCCTGAGTAAGATTGAGATACAAGTGTCCTTTCGATGTTTTTATCAGAAGACCAAATTAATATTTGATTGTCTTCGATTATTTTAGCAACAGTTCTTCCCAGTACAGGAAGCGAAAGGTCTTGATTGAAAAGGCGATCAAGGTATTGGTTCACTATGTCTTTGTATATAGCTGAGCCAGACGAAGTGAGATAATCAAGTTTAAATTGATCAAGTATTTGAGATTTTTCATCAAAAAGCAGTTGCTCAATTAATAAATTATTGGTGGCAATAATAAAATCAGGTTTAATCTTTAAGGCTTTTTCAATGTATACAGACATTGTTTGTGAGGAAATAGAAAAATCTGGTATCTCTATAAAATCTATTAATTGTGGTGTTGGAGGAAGGATAAATCGCTTATTTTTTTGAGCGGGATTATTGGCGTCTGAATATAGTTTTTCTAGTTCTAATTTAGTGTAGTAATTCTTTGAAATTAACTTCCCATTATTTAGAGATAGTAATAGATAATAATCAATGTCTCCCCCGCTTGGTTTTAGAACGTGATTATTTTGAAGCAAAACAACAATTGTTGTTGTTTTGTTTTCTGAAAGAATTGCCGGAATAATATCAACAATTTTTATATATTGAACAACTTGTTCTTCAAGGTTTTTTAGATTTTTATATTGGTCATTTGCTTTTAATTTATTACTCAGAAATGGTGGTAGTTTGTTTTCTTTCCCCAAAAGCGATATTTGATTTATATTTTCGTAGACTTGACTTAAGTTTGAATGAAGTGCCAAACTTAAATCACTATAGTTTACCTTGACATTTGAATTGTTAAGCGAAAGAAGAAGACTTTCTGCTATGACATAGGTTTGATGAAGATTTCCAAGACTGGTAGTGCTGTAATTAATAAAGGAAAAGATATTTATTATTTTTTCTGCTTCTTTTGGGGATACAAAATTGGCAATTGGAATTAATGAGGAAAATAACGACTCCCCTATTTCTTTAAATGCAACCGCTTTATTGGTTGAGTAAACCGATTGTTTTAGTTCACCATTCAAAGCTTGTTTAATTGATCTGTTGAGCTGTTGAAGAGAAAGTCCTGTGAATAAGATTATCATCACTCCCCAAAATATTGATACTATTATTAGAATTTTTATTATGGTTTTTGAAATTCGTCCTATTGTGGGAAGTTGATTATTTTTTTTAATACGAGGTTTGTAAAACCAGTTTAATAACCGATGAATTATGTTTAATTTTTCTTCTTCTTTATCTTTGGTGTTTGGATTTTCTACATATCGACCGACAATTTGTTTTAGATCATCAATAAAATCATCTTGTGGCTGCCAATTTAGGTCACCTCGAGATTTATTATTTATTGATAACAAGATGCTTGTTTCAGGATCGTTTTTTCCTTCTGCATTAATTTCCAGATCTTCTTCTGTATAACCGACAGTGATTTTTTTTAATATAAATGCCAGTTCCAAGTCTTTTATTGGATCGCCGAGTATCCAAAAAGTTTTACCTTGAGTGTTTGATAAAAACAACGTTTTGGTTACCGAGAAAATCAGGTCTTTAATTGATATCGGGAATAACAGATTTTCTCCTTTTTGTGAAATATTGATTTTTTTTGAAGAAATACTGTCATGAAGATATTGATCTAAAGGAGTTGCCGGGATAAAGGAAATATTTTGGTATAGGTCTTTGATAAATATTAGTCGGTGTAATGGATTATCTTTACCGAGATTGTCCAACATTTTTTGGAAATAGTGATTTTTTTCCGAATCTATTTTATTTCTATGAAGAATTATTACCGCTAGTTTGCTGTCATTTTGGCGACAGTGTTCGTAGGCTCCAATTATATTTTGGCTTATTTGTGATAATTCTTTTTGAAGATCTATAAAAAATACTAAATATTTAAAATTTTTTATTTTGTCGTCTACAAACTTAATTTCAGGATGAAGTTTGTTTTTCAATAGCAATTCAGTTATTTCATGATTATTACTACTTATGACAAATGAAACCTCTCTTTCGGGCATTACTTTTAGTATAAACGAAGATTAATATTGCAGTATTTTTGATATTTGTTGTTACTACTTTTTTTGTTATTTTATTTACGTTCAGTCTAGTTTCATATTAGGCGTAGTTACAAATTTCTTTTGTACTTACCTTTCCCATGTGAAAATCCGTGCATATACCTATCTAAAGTTATCCACACCGTTTTTACGGCATAAATTACCATTTAATATCGCCTAAATCTTTTGTGAAAATTACTTATCTAGTGCTTCGTTTACCAATTTATCGGCATTTTTATTTTGTTCTCGAGGAACATTTGTAAAAGTCATTAGTTTTATTTGTCCTTTTTCTTTTAACGAATTAACCAGCTTAACAATCTGTTCTCGAAGTTCGCCAAGGTGAGCCTTTTTTATTTTGTATTTTCCGGTAATTTGCTTGACGATTAACTCCGAATCAAGAATGTATTTTAGTTTTTCAGTAAATATTTCTTTTTCAGCTATAGCTTCCAGACTCCGAATTACCGCTGTGTATTCAGCTACATTATTGGTGGTTTCGCCTATGGTTTCAGAAAGAGTAAATACTTGGTGACCATTTGAGGCTGCATAGACTCCTATGGCTGCAGGGCCAGGATTACCTCGTGAACCACCATCGGTATTGATTTCGAGTAGGTCGTATTTGTTGATCATGAGATATTTTAAAGCATTATCGACAATGCGAGAAGGAAGATGAGCTTGTTCTGAGGAAGAGTCCATGTGTAATGATCAAATGCACCAGTAAATAATACTAAAGCGATCAGGCCAAGTGCTAGAGGATTTGAGAGATATTTATAAATCTTATTTTTTATGAGAACAACTGAAGCTACAATTGTTCCAATAATTCCGAGTTCAGTCATTATTAAGATAGGTAAGTTGTGGAGAGGTTGAAGTTTTGAAGGAATAAGATATGATCCAGGAAGTTTTGTACCTAGAGAAGTAATAAAGCCTCCTAGACCGGTCCCAGTGAATATATTTTGAGTGATTATTTTTTTTAGATAAACAAAATAGAAAAGTCTATCCGAAAGAGGTTTCCACGATGAGAGTGTGTTTTGAAGGAAGAGTTGGATTAATGTTAATAATACTGAAAGATAGATGATTATTCCCGGTTTGAAATCAAACAGAACAAAAGCAAGGGCAATTATAGAGTTTTTTGAAAAAGAAAGTAATATACCAATGAAGGGAATAACTTTATACCAGGAGTTTGAGATATCTTTACTAAAAAGATAGAAAACTATAAGTAAATATCCAGCAAGTGAGTTTGAATGGGAGAAGGTACTAATAGGACGAAGTACTTCTCTCCCAAAAAGATTAAAACGACCAATGCCAGGTGTAATGGAGGAATAAGCTCTTTCTCCGAGAAAATATAATGGACCTCCAATAGAAGATTGAAGAAGTAGTTGAGCGATCTCAATTAAAACAATTATCACTGTGCTGTATAAGAGGGGCTTCTTAATTTGTTCCCATTGAAGATGTCTTTGGCGAAAAATAATAAAGGTTAGTAGATAAAGAAAAGTTCTTATCCACCAAAAAAGTGAGTTAACGGGCGATACGGAAAATATTGTATTGAATATGATAAATAAAACAAACAAGAATAGAGGTTTTATATTTTTCTTTAAATACCTAAAGAGAAGTTTTAAATTTAAAGATATTAATATCAAAAGTAAAATATCTACAAAATATAAGGTGGGGGAGAGATAATCAATTTTGATACTGGCAACTCTGGAAAATGACGGCCAAAAATGAAGGCCCAGCTGGGTGGGTAAAAGAAAAACAATAAGCTTAATTAAGAAATTGCTGACCACTGCTCCCGATTGTACTAGAAAGTTTTAGCTTTGGGGAACGATAACCATTTGGCGAAACGGAGCTTCTCCTCTTGATTCGGTTTTTACTCCCGGAAACTCGGATAAATACATGTGGATAATACGTCTTTCATAAGAACTTAGATTGGGAAGAATTATTTCTTTTTGAAGGTTTACGGCTCTTTGAGCAGCGTCATTAGCAATTTCTTTTAATGTTTCTTCCCGGCGTTCTTGGTAATCATTTACATTGAGATGGAGCTTTGGCCAGACACCAAAACGCTGAAATATGATGAGAGAAAAAATCATACGAAGAGCGGCGAGACCTTCACCATGGTGGCCAACAAAAACTCCGGCAGATTCCTGAGGAAGATTTAATAGAATATTGACGTTTTCGTCATCTGTCAGTTCGATGGTAATTTGATCCTGTGCTAATCCAAGTTGCGAAAGAACGTTACTTAGAATTTCAATTATTTTTGACTGATCCATTTGTTTTATTAATTAATAGGCAATTTGATTATTTTCCGGTCACACGAGTGACTAGATTTCTTAGTTTATTGTAGGCGGGAATTAAACCACCCCATCCAGAAAAGAAGTATTGCTGAACAAGTGAGAAAACTGTGGAAATAACCCAATAGAGAACAAGGCCGGATTGGAAATTAAGAGAAATAATGACGGTCATAAGAGGCATCATATAGACCATTTGTTGTTGCATACTGGAAGCCATTTCCAAACTATTTTCTTCTTTTTTCTTTTCATCTTTCTTTTTGGGATTTTTGACTTCGGAAACAACTCCGGACTGCATCATGAGAGAGAAGATAAGTTGAGATACACCGGCGAGAATCGGCATAATATATGTGCGATCAGGCTTGGTGAGATCAAGATAGATAAAGTATGGATTAAGAACTGTGCCTTCAACTGAAGATTGTTTGAGGAAATACATGAAGACTTGGTAAAGGGAAATTAAGATAATAATTTGAAATATTTGAGGAAGGCAACCGGCAGCGGGATTGATTCCTCGTTCTTTATAGAGTGCTACTTGGGCTTGTTGGAAGGCAGCTTTATCAGTGTACTTGGCTTTTAATCTGTCCAGTTCAGGTTTTAGGTCCTGCATTTTTTTAGCAGACTTGAGGGAAGGAATTACAAGAGGTAATAGGACTATCTTGGTAATTAAGGTAATGGCAATAATCGACAATCCCAAATTTCCACCAAATAGTTGGTAGAAAAATAGTAAGGCTTGATAGAGAACTCCGTTTATTGGTCCGAGCATAGTTATTTGATTTTATCAGGAACAGGGTCGTAACCACCTTTGAAAAAGGGATTACACCTTAGGAATCTATTAAGTGACAGTTTTGTTCCGACAATAATACCATATCTTTGGATGGCTGACCTTGCATAGACAGAACAGGTGGGAGAAAAGCGACAAGCAAAAGCCGAACCAAAAACGGATTTACCAAGGAAATGATAAATCGGAGAAAAATATTTGTGGTAGAAATTGAGCACTTTATTTTGGAAATATATTTTTTAAGTCTTCTTTTATGGCTTGATTGTTTTCCGTTAAAATTTGACGTTTGGGAATTATTAGATAGTCTTTGGGAGGAAGAGAGGAGAGAAGTAATTCCAAAATTCCCGAGGTGATTCTTTTGATTTTGTTTCTATCGGTGGCAAGAGGTGCCATTTTTTTTGAGGTAATGATAGCAAATCGAGGAGTATTTTGGTCTTTATCTTTTGGAATATCGGCCGAGACAATAGTAAAGAACTTACCATATACTGTTTTACCAGTTTTTGTAAGACGGTCTCTTTCAAAACGAAGAGAGAGGCGGTGAGCTCCGGAAAGAGCCATAAATTATACGGATAATTTCGTCCTGCCCTTGGCACGACGGCGCTTGATAACGTTGCGACCGGCATGGGAGGCCATCTTGATACGAAAACCATGAGTGCGAACGCGTTTTAGTTTATGTGGTTGGTAGACTCTTTTTGGCATGTTTTATTTTATCATTTCCGTTATGAGCGGATTGGGATTAACGGGTTATTATACCTCATGATTGTATTTGAAGAAGATTTTGCGGAGATTGAGCATAGTGATGTTTTCTGATGTGTTTTTGTTGGGTATTTTGGGGGTTGTACAATGTGGATAAGGTGATAAAACTGAACTACACCTGCCCCGTTATTAATATTATTCGTTATGGAAATTGACGCTAGTCACTTGTGGCAATCAGTCTGTGGAGAGCTGTCTGTTTCTATGTCTGCTGCTGGATATAATGGCTTTGTTAAACCCTGCTTCATTCGAACAATCACCCCAATTGATAACGAACGAATTATTGTTGAACTGGCTGCACCAACTGCTTACCATGTGAGAACAATCGATGAAAAATATTTCAGCACGATAAAGCAAGTTATTGAGAAGATTTCGCACAAAAGATGTGATGTGGCTTTGGTGGTTGTTGAGTCAGAAAAAAAAGAAAAAAATGCAAAATTTATATCCAAAAATCAAAACACGGAAACCAATATAAATTTATTTACACCAACTGAGGTAGACAAACAGGCTGGAAATAATTTGAATCCTCGATATCTGTTTGAGAACTATGTGGTGGGAAGTTCAAATCGGTTGGCTTTTGCAGCCGGCAAAGCTGTTGTGGATTTCCCAGGAACAAGACACAATCCTTTGTTTATCTACGGTGGAGTAGGGGTGGGAAAAACACACTTGATGCATGCGGTTGGACATGAACTGGTTAAAAAAGGAGTTGGAAAAGTAGTTTATGTAACAAGTGAACAGTTTATCAATGATTTTGTAAGCTCGATGCGGTCGAAAATGACCGACGCTTTTAAAAAGAAGTATCGCCAAGTTGGAGCATTACTTATTGATGATGTTCAGTTTTTTGGGGGAAAGGATTCAACACAAGAGGAATTTTTCCATACTTTTAACGAACTAACCAATAAGTCAGCACAAATCGTGATGACTTCGGACCGCAAACCTCAAGATATTGAAGGATTGGAGGATAGATTAAAAAGTCGTTTTTTGGGAGGAATGGCTGTTGATATTGGATTACCGGATTATGAAATGAGACTAGCTATACTAAAACAAAAGGCTTTGGAAATTAAGATTGAAGTGGAAGAAGGAGCTTATGAATTAATGGCTAATAACTTTAATACCAATGCGCGTGAACTCGAGGGTGCGTTTGTAAAACTTGCAGTAGGGGCAAGTTTGGAAAATGGGATTTTAACAAAAGAGATGGTACAACAAACATTAGGTTTACCGGCAAATTTTATTAAGGAAGTTAAAGTGAGACCGGTAAAAGTAATTTCGACAGTAGCTAAGTATTTTGACTATCGAAATAAAGATTTACTGGGAACAAGCAGAAAAGCAGATTTGGTAATAGCACGTCATATTGCAATGTTTCTTTTGCGAGACACTTTAGATATCCAACTGGAAAAAGTTGGAGAGATTATGGGTGGAAGGGACCATACCACTGTAATGCACGCAGTAGAAAAAATGAAAGGTGAACTAAATGATAATAGCGATATTAGGCGAAAAATAACCGCTATTAAACAAGC
>CAISER010000031.1 GCA_903884375.1 Candidatus Collierbacteria bacterium
ATCTACACAGGCGAAGACACTCTTTCCCTACACGACGCTCTTCCGATCTATGGAGCTGTACAAGTAGTGGCGTTGGCAGAACCGTTATCACATTGTTCTGAGGCCTGATTTTGAACTCCATCTCCACAAGATGCGATTGGTTTATTGACAAAGGTGCAAGCAACGTCTGGTGTGGAAGAAGACAGAGTTACTGTTGCCGTGTTATCTCCTGTCTTAACACAGGGACCGGTAACAGAATCCAGAATCCAACCAGCTGGTCCCGCTTCCGTGATAGTGTAACTACCAAGAGTTAGGCCATCAGATTTTGTGCCACTGGTAATGCCAGCTTTTGGAGTTGCTCCGGATAAACTAAAGGTCCAGTCTGTGGGGTTTGCGCCATTTTCAGTGCTTTTTGTAGGAGTAATTGAACCTAGTACAATAACTTGATTTGCGGGAACAGGGACGTTTTGCTGTCCAGATTGTTCAACGGCTCCTCCTGCGGGGTTGAGACGACTATGTTGCGAAGAACCATTGCATTTCCCAGCCTCATCAGAAAGTTTTAGCTGATAATTTATCCTTCCCTCACCATTTGCTGATCCAGAAATGTTCAATGTCACAACCCATTCTCCGGAGGATACTACTGGCCCACTATCGATTGTGACTATTGGAGTAGTTCCGGAAATGTTTTCGATTGAACCCAAGACGAAGTAATTACTGAAGAAGGTACAGGTTCCGTCATTTTCGCTGAATCTTACTTCAATTTTTCCGCTGGCTGGGGTGTTGTCTACTTTGGCGTTAAATCGGAAATTTATTGTATCTCCTTCTCTGTAGGTAGTAATATTTCCGTTTGACCAGTCCCCATTTGATTTTTGACCACTATGATCTTTTGCAGTAATTTTGGGGCTGGGGGTTGGAGTGTCGGTAAAGGTAGTTGTAGCGATGGTGTTTTGAGAGGCATCAGTAACAGCCACGGAGTAGTTGGGACGATACTCGCCAAGAAGGGGAAGAAAGTACATGAAGGAACCGGCTTCATCTGTGACTACATTTTCGACATTAGAATAGTTATCGGTCTCGGAAGTTACTGTGGAGGTATAAGGAGTATTTGCAAGAAAAAACATACCGGCTACTTGAACTGTGTCGGTTGGGGCGTAGTCGGCTTTGTCGGTGGTAACGGTGGGTTGGTTTGGAGTTTCGGCGGGAGGTGAATTGTTTTGGGTTTCTGTAGAAGTAGAGAGGACTTCTGGAGTGACTTCTGGGGTTATCTCGGGAGTGATGGTCTCAATAGGCGCGACTGTGACTTCTGGAGATGGTTCAATAGTTGGTTCCGGTGTAATTTCAGGAGTTGGTTCTTCCGTCGGAGTGATAACAGGAGTGATTTCAGGAGTTACTTCGGGTGTTGGTTCAACTGTGGGTTCGGGTGTGACTTCCGGAGTTGGAGTTACTTCCACAATAGCTGAATCGGTAGCATCACCTTCGGCATAAACAGGCATAGCAACAGCTAGAGGAAGGAAACTTTGCATTACTAGGCTCAAAGAAGAAATAAACGAGATTATTTTTCTGACCGTTTGGTGCTTCATTGATTTGTTTTGAACTAAATAACCGATCTAATTAGACCGGTTTCACTATTAGCTCATCATAATCAAAGTGACCAAATAAGATTATAAGTCAATGCCTTCTAGACGTATTTTACCCCTATTTAGCATATTGTCAACTTATTTGGAGTTATTCTGGGAGATTGATGGTGGAGAAGAATAGATTGGTTCAACTGGGGAAAAAGAACCGTTTACCTTAATATCTAGGCTAAATCCAAGAGCGTTGGCAATGGCGACACCAACTCGAGTGCCAGTAAAGGAACCAGGGCCCGGGTTGACTTCAATACTATCTATATCTTCTGGTTTGATATTTTCTACTTCTAAACAATGAACGAGAAAGCCAAGTACGTCTTGGTCTCTAGGTGATTCCACGTTTCTGGTATATTCCTTGTGACCTATCCTAATCAAAGTTTTTCTGTTGTCGGTGGAGTCTATATAGATTCTCATTTGTGTTTATGAATTATAATCTGGCGCTCGTTTTCACCGTTAGCTTTGAAATGAATATCAAAACGTTTTTTGGGAAGGTTTTTGGCAAATTTTTCCGGCCATTCAATAACTAAAAGATTTTCGGGACTTGACCAAATTTCTTCGATATCGAAAGCCTTAATATCATCTATCGAATCTAGCCTGTATAAATCAAGATGGAAAAGTGTTTTGATAACGGGGTGATTTGTAACAGGATATTGGCGCATGATAAGAAATGTAGGAGAAACCAACCTTTGAATTCCCAAAGCATGACCAAGCCCTTGAGTAAAGGTTGTTTTTCCGGCGGCAAGTTCTCCATACAAACAAATGGTGGTCCCTGTCTCGAGTTTTTTGGCTAAGTTATTGGCTATTTCTCTAGTTTCTTCGAAGGAAGTGGAGACAAAAGTGTTTTCCATAGATCAAATTTTACAATTAATATGGCTGAAATAAACATGCCAACAAAATCGATACCGACATCGCGCAAACGGCCGGTTCTGCCCGGAACAAAAAGTTGATGTATTTCGTCGGTAAAGGCATAAATTAGAGAAAAAATAATGGCTTGAAATGGATTTTTGTTACCTAAAGCTCTAAACCAGAGTAAAAAAAGAACGGTGTATTCCAGAATGTGGGCAGATTTTTTGATAATAAAATCCATGATATCGACTCTGTTTGAGGGTAAATCCGGGATTGAGGAAACCAAAAAGATAAGAACCATCCAAAGAGTAACCGGAATATATTTTGAGTATTTTTGAAGCACTTTGTTATTTTAATCTTTTCGATGACGAAAATATAGTAAGCCTCCGGAGGAAATTGCAAGGAATAGACCAACAAAGAAAGGTGTCTTGTAATTTGTAGCTAATTTAATCTTTTTTATTACTGATGATGGAGAAGAATCAATAATTTTGGCGCTTATTGATGAAGAACTGGTAGATTCGGCCAAAACAGCAGAAATAGAAGCGGATGAAGATGCTAGAGAAGATTTTAAGGTGATGGTTGGAGTTTTATTGGGTGTAATTGTCGGTAAGTTGGTTGAAGTTGGCGTGGATGAAGAAGTGGGTGTAGCAGTGGATTCAATTATCTTGGTAAGTATAGGTGAAATTTCATAATTTGTACCTGCTTGGATATTGCGAAATTCGGACCAGTCAGAGTAGCCTGACTTGGTTAGCTTTATTGTGTGCTGACCAATGGTGCAAGGAATAGTTTTATCGTTATCACAAAAACAGTTATCGCAAAATTCAAAAATTTCATCATCTTCGTGATGAGTATATTGATTGTCGATGTATATTTTGACGCTGGTCAATAATTGTCCATCTTGATCTTGAGATTTGTTGATTTTATATATTGCTTTGGCCAAAGTAGGAGTTGGAGTAGTGGTGAAAGTGGGAGTTTCCGTTGCGATTGGAGTTGGGGTTTCCGTTGCAGTTGCGGTTGGAGAGGTATCGATAACCGTGATTTGGACATTGTTTGATACTTGAGAAAAACTAGTGCCACTAGCTGTGTAGCGACCGAGTTTGAAATAATAATTTCCTGTAGGTTTAGCTGAGTCAAACTTAAATTTCATTTGACCGCTCCAACTGCCTGAATCAACCTTAAAAAAACTTGCCGGTGTGCCTGATAAATTTATCCATTCTAAAGCGTTGTTCTGGGTGTATCCTGAGTATGAAGTGCTTGATTCCGGATAAAAAAATACCCCTCTTAAATATGACGTGCCACATCCGGAACAAGAAAATACCACATCGGCGGAAAATTCTTGATTGGTTTCTACCGAGGTGGAAAAGTTGCTGATTTCTAGAGAAATAGTGGCGAATATTGGTTTTGGGAACAGAAAAAACACAAGACAGGTTGTGAACAGTAGTGAAAAATATTTCACTATTAATCAGTATATCAAGCAAAAGTATTATTTATTGAACATGAAGGTAGAAACTGACAAGATTATCACCATGCTCGATATATGCAATATTGATATTGCTCGACCCACAACTTTGAGAGGATTTGTATAAAGTACCATCGGCGGGAGCATAAATAACATCACTTGATGTTGAAACCATATCGTATCCAGTATGAACTCCTCCTGAATACTTATATCTCCAAGAGTATGGAGTTGTGCCATAAAATTGAGTGAGACGAACCGTGTCACTTAAAGGCCAAGGCCAGTTTCCTGATCCCAA
Source organism: Candidatus Collierbacteria bacterium (assembly GCA_903884375.1). GTDB lineage: Bacteria > Patescibacteriota > Microgenomatia > UBA1400 > MFAQ01 > UBA2277. The sequence goes on from CAISER010000031.1 coordinate 4,205, forward strand.
ATTGACGTTTCCGTTCCCGTTTTGTTCATCCCTAACCGATTTATTTTGTAAATATGCTCCTGGGTCAGTCCAATTACCGTTTTTCCTAATTTCAAAGTGAAGATGTTTGCCGGTCGAACAGCTTGGGTATCCGGAATTGCCGGTAAGTGCGACTGGATCACCTTTTTTGATTGGCCCAACTTTAACACCTGAGATCAAAGCTTTTTCGATGGCGGCTTTTTCAGCTAAAGCCTGACTTAGTAACAATTGGTATTTTGCTTCATCGCTTTGGGTGGCAGATAGTATTTTTTGTTTTTCCTTTTGCTGAACAGCTAGGACTTTTCTTTGAGAGACCAATTTGGCTTTAAGAGTTTCAACTTCTTTTTGTTTTTCAACTTTATCTGTTTTTCTTTGATCGTAATCTTTTCTTGATTTCTCCAACTCGGAGAGAATTAATTGGTCTTTGGCTTTGACAGTGTTGAGATATTTTAATTTGGAAAAGTAATCTCCTATGGAATTGGTTGAAAATATAAGATCAATTGGTGTGGCACGAGAACGACGATAACTTTCTCTAACTCGGGCTGAATAGATTTTCTCCAGCTCATCCATGGAATCGGTAACCGACTCAAGAACACCGTCCAAAACTGAGACCTCTTTCTCAAGTGTATTTATTTGAACTTGAGTTTGATTTATTTGAGCTTGAGCGAGATTTATTTTGGCATTTAATACAGCGATTGCTTGGCTTAAAGTTGTTTCTTCGCTTTTAAGAGAATTGATTTTTTGGATACAGGCTTCGACAGAATCGGCAGTACCATCACATTCAATAGAATAAACCGGCTTTGCCCATAGAATAATAAACAAGCCAACAATAACTAACGAGAATTTCTTCATTTTGACCTGTTGACAAACCTAGTGGCGGCAAAGAGGCTGGAAAGAAAAGATATGATTAAGCCAAAAATTACCAAAACACCAAAAAGAATCAACATGATAAGAAAAGGAATCGGAAAGGAAATAATACTGCCGATTCTGGGAGCAAGAAATGGAGTTGAGTAAAGAATAGTAACAAAACAACCCAACCAGCCGACGATCGAACCGATAAGACCATAAATAACCGATTCTTGAAGATAGGGTTTGATGATATAAAGATTCTTGGCCCCCATAAGCTTAAAAGTACTAATCTCAAATCTACGTGAGGAAATTTTCATGGAAATGATGGTCATGATAGTAAGAATGGCAACAAGAGTGAGGGCGATAACCAATACCAAACCACCAGTGCGGATAGCATTTGTCCATTTTGTTAGCTCGGTAATAACATCTTGAGGATAATCAATTTCTTTTTTCCCTGTGGGAGAGACACTAATAATGTCACTTTTTTCTAGAGTAGTTGCAATATTTTTGAAAAAGTCAGGTTTTTCTGCCGTTATCTCGATACTGGCAGGAAGAATATCAGCAGTAACTATTCCCCAGTCTGTTACTGTGCCCAAAAGAACAGGATCATTACCGACGCTTTTTTTATAAAGCTCAAGGGCATCATTTTTGCTGATATATATGGCTTTTTTTACTCCGGATGTGGAGTTTAGAGAACTTAACAAACCACCTACTTGTTCGGTAGTGTGACCATCTTTAAGATAAGCAATGATTTGTGGTTTGGTTTCAAAGTTGTTTAATATTACTTGCGATGCCGCGGTAACTAAACCAAAAATGCCAACAATGAAAATAGTTAAACTGACAATAAAAATTGCAGAGAGGGCTTGATATGGAGAACGACGGATATTTTTTATGGCTGTGCTCATACTATTCTTTTACCTCCTTTTTTTCTACTTGGTGTTTCTCTTCCTTTACTATCTTACCTTTTTCGAGATGAATGTGACGCCCGATGTTTTGGTTTATTAAGGTAACATCGTGGGTGGCGATGATAACCGTGGTTCCGTCGGAATTGATTTTTTGGAGAAGATTAAATATTTCCAAAGAGGTTTTTTTATCGAGATTTCCGGTTGGTTCATCAGCAAAAAGAATTGGCGGCTCGGCAGCAATAGCTCTGGCGATTGAGGCTCTTTGAAGTTCACCTCCGGAGATTTGACCAGGGAAAAGATTTTCTTTCCCGGCTAAGCCAACCATAGATAAAGTATGTTTGACTTTTTCGGGAATTTTTTTGGCGTCGTATCCGGCAATTTCAAGAGCTACAATTATGTTTTCTCCAATTGTTTTATCCGGAATTACCCGAAAATCTTGAAAAGCAAATCCGATTTTCCTTCTTATTAAGGGAATATTTTGAGGTTTGATTTTTGTCAGATCAACTCCGTCAACCAAAATCTTACCTTTCTCTGGGATTAAATCACGAATCAGTAAGCGCCCTACGGTAGTTTTTCCAGCACCGGATTCACCGGTAATAATTATAAAATCACCTGGGGAGACAGAAAAATCAATATCGTTTAATACGATATCTCCATTGGGGTATGACTTTGTAACATGGATAAAATCAATCAATTTATTGTTTGTAATTTATATGTCCCCTCACTAATAATCAAATGAGGGAAAAGAGTTCGTCATTTTGGCAATGGAACATTGAGCGCTTCAATTTTGGCACGACCAACATCCATTAGCCAACCGACTTTTTGTCCCTTGAAAGTTTGGCCCCAAATAGTAACTTGATGACCAACTAACGCGTCGAGATCAATTGTTGAACTGGTGAGGTAAACTGTTTGGGAAATTCCTCCCGCCCGAACAAGTTTGTGAGTTCCTTCACCATTAAAACCTCCTTTATCAAGAACTCCGGTGGCAGAGTCTTTAAATATTTTTTCATCAGCCGAACCAAAGATATCTCCTATTTTAACTCCAGTTTGAGGAACGACTGCTTGAATCCCAGAGAGTTCCGGAGAAACGACAGGTTTGGAATTTTTCGCTTTTAACCATGCACCGGAATAAAACCCAGCGAAGGCAACAACAACAAATATAATGATAATGGGAAGAAATGATTTATTTTTCATTTTGGGTTTTTCTTCGACAGAAAAAGAGGGAGGAACTACTTCATTTTTTATAATAGGAGAAGATTCTTGGCCCTTATCAAGGTCGATCATTTTTATATCCATGACTTAGTTTATCAAATTTGACGAGTTGGAGCGAAGAATTTTAATTCACTCTCAATAAAGTCATCTAAATTCCCATCGAGCACGACTTCGGGGTTTGTTGACTCATGTTCGGTGCGTAGATCTTTTACCAACTTGTAAGGATGAAGTACGTACGATCTAATTTGATGTCCCCAACTTGCTTGAGTTTTTTCTCCCCTTATTTCATTAATTTCTTCTTGACGTTTGGCTTCTTGAAGTTCCCAAAGTTTTGAACGGAGAATATCCATAGCAATTTTTCTGTTTTGAACTTGATAGCGTTGTGTTTGACACTCAACAACGATACCTGTTGGAAGATGTTTGATACGAACTGCAGTGCTAACCTTGTTAACGTTTTGACCTCCGGCACCACCCGAACGACTGGCTTCAAACTCAATATCTTCGTCTTTGATTTGAATATCAGTATCTTCCGGAAGAATTGGAGTAATTTCTACTCCGGCAAATGAGGTTTGCCTTAGTTTGTCGGCATTAAAGGGAGATTGTCGAACCAAACGATGAGTCCCTTTTTCATTTTTTAGGAAGCCGAAGGCAAATCTGGCGTGAATCAAATAGGTAACTGTTTTGATTCCTGCTTCGTCTCCTTGAGAAAACTCAACTGTCTCATAATTCCAGCTTCGTTTTTCAAAATATCTAGTATACATTCGAGACAACATACTGGCCCAATCCATTGCTTCAGTTCCTCCCTGGCCAGCGCGAATAGTAAGAATGGCTTCGGAAGAGTCGTATTTTCCGGAAAGATAAGTTACCAGTTCGGTTTTTTCGATATGTTTTTCTAGGGTTTCTTTAAGAATGTCAATCTCAGAGTCCATAGAGTTATCGTTACTTGAGGAAGACAATTCAATCAATTCTTGAAGGTTCGTTAATTCTATAGAAAGATCGTCTATCGACGCAATTAAGTCTCTAACTTCTGCCAAATTGGACATGACTTTTTTGGCATGATCTTCATTTTGCCATAAATCAGGCTTTGAAGACTCAGTTTCAAGACGGTTTTTTTCTTCATTTAGCTTTGGTATATCAATTTTTAAACGAAGATCATCAATTCGATGCGTTAAATCTGCAAGATTTATCTGGGAGTCGGTGTTCATTTGTTTTATTTTACAGCCTTTGATGAAGATATAATGATAGGTATATAATCGAATGTTGGTTTTGGCAAAAAAATAAATGAAATTATTAAAAGTAATAAAAAAATTTTGGTTTCTTTTTCTAATCGGTTTTTTGATTGGAGGATTTATTGTGTGGAAGATAACACAGCCAAAGGTTGATCCAAAAATAAAAACCTTTACCGTAGCGAAACAAGATTTGGTGGATTCTTTGTCTCTATCCGGAGAAATTGATGCAATCGAAAAAGCATCTCTTCGTTTCCAGACTTCAGGACTATTGGCTTGGGTAGGAGTAAAAGAAGGAGATGCAGTTAAGAAATTTCAAGTACTGGCTTCTTTGGATAAAAGACAGCTGCAAAATCAAATGAGTCAAGTAATGAATACGTATTTGACAAATCGATGGAGTTTTGAACAAAGCCAAGCAGATAATAAAGATTGGCAAACAAATGGTATGACTGATCTGGCACGAGATACAATCAAAAGAACTTTAGATAAGAGCCAGTTTAGTCTCAACAATGCAGTACTGGATGTTGAAGCGGCTGATTTGACTTTGAAATTTGCCAATCTTTGGACGCCAATTGAAGGAATCGTCACTAGTGTTGATGCGCCTTTG
>CAISER010000032.1 GCA_903884375.1 Candidatus Collierbacteria bacterium
AATAACCGCTATTAAACAAGCGTTATACACTTAAATATCCACATCTTATCCCCAAGACGTGGATAACTTTAAAAATAGTGGATTAATAAGTTAAATTAACAAAACCTGTTGAAAAACTATCAAAGTTATTCAGAAAATTATCAACAAAATAAAGGAGTTATCCTTTAATTTGTAAGGATAATTTTTATACCAAAAGTCAAAAATGGATGGATATAACAAAGGAAGATTACTTAATAACAAAAATAATAGGCAAGATTTGTACCTATAATCAACAAATCAACAATGTTTATTACTATCATTACTATTTTTTAGATTAATATAATAATTAGAAACAAATTCTATGAAAATAATTGTTCAATCCGGAGAGTTAAAAAAATATCTGGGAATTGTAAATAGGGGAGTAAGTTCAAGACCTCAATTACCAATCTTGTCGGGAGTACTATTGAAAGTTTTTGAAGATGAAGTGAGCTTGGTAGCTACAGATTTGGAAGTCAGTTTTTGGCTTAAGATTCCGGCAAAAGTTGAAGAAGAAGGAGAAGTAGTAATTCCGGCAAAATTGTTTTCCGAGTTAATATCAGGTTTGCCATCCGGAAATGTAATACTGAGTGTCGCAAAACATGTAGTAAAAATTGAAGTCGACGGAATTGTTTCCGAGATTGTCGGTCAAGGAGCAGAAGATTTTCCCAGTATTCCCAGAGCAAACAAAGCGCAGGTTATTCTTCGAAGCGGAGATTTTAGGCAAAAAGTGGATAGAGTGTGTGTGAGTGCGGCACGAGATGATACCAGACCTGTGTTGACAGGTGTTTTGTGGGAGATTAATGAAGATAAGGTATCTTTGGTGGCGACTGACGGATATCGATTGAGCGTAGATAAACTGAAACTATCAAAAACAAATCTTGATAAAGAAACCAAACTGATTCTTCCAGCGAGATCACTTCAAGAAATTTCAAAAATGTTGGGAGAAACAGGAGCAGATGATTTTTCTTTGGAGTTTGATAAAAGTAATCAACAAGTAATTTTTAAGGTAGGTGAGATAGAAGTGGCATCGAGACTAATTGCAGGTGAGTTTCCTCCCTATCAGCAAATTATGCCGAATACATACTCGTCAAAGGCTTTGTTTGGCAGAGCAGAGATACTAGAAGGTGTTAAAAGGGCAAGTTTGTTTGCTCGGGACAATGCCAACATTGTGAAACTATCAATGGAAAAGGATGGAGTAGTAGTAAAGGCTGAAAGTACACAAGTCGGAACAAGTGTAACAAAATTACCGGCAACGATTGAAGGAGAGGAATTAACTGTGGCTTTTAACGCAAGATATTTGCTTGATTATTTAGCAACTTGTACTTCGGAAAATGTAATTTGGGAAACTGAAGGTGAATTGAAACCAAGTGTGTTTAGAGATGAAAATGAGGAAACTTGGGTGCAGGTAATTATGCCGGTGCGGATCCAAGATTAATTCATGGGAACAATGTACTGAACGGTAGAATCAATGGGAGTTTTGTTGTCCCGTCCAATTTTGCCTGTAAGAAGATATACAGGGGAAACAGTATTTTTAATCGAGATATAGGCAGGTTCGACTTTTTCGACAAAAAATGTTAATTGATTTGCTTGTTTAATTGTATTTTCTTGATCTAATCTTAATGGGGTAATTTTTATAAACAATGAAGAAGAAATATTTTTTAGTGAATTAAAATCAAAATTTTGTTTTGTGGCAGTTTCTTGAGGATTACTAATACCATCGTTTATTACAAATGAGGAATAAGTCATGTCTCTATTTATAAAAAAAGTGGCGATATTTGAGTTGATTAGCGATTGAGGAATAAGTGGAAAGTCTTTTATATATTGATCAACTTCGATTTTCATAACAGCTGCTTTGTCTGAAGAAACCGGAGGAGCGTAAAGATTTTTTGGAAGGTAAGACACTGATTTAACTCTAAAATTTTCTGAAGGGAAAAATGTTTTTAGGGTATCAAGTACTTTTTGTTTTGCTGTTTCTTCGTTGTATGGAAGATTGTTATCTGAAATAGAAATTTTTTGATAATTAATGGTTTTTTCCTTCGTGGAGAATAAAAATATTTGTTGTTGGTCGTCAGTTTTCCATATTAAATCTCCTAGTAAATTCTTTTTTTGTGTGTCAAGAAAGCCTAAAGAATTGGCAATGATATTAATATCGTAAACAGTTAAGAGAGATTGATAACGATAAACGGGATAGTTATTAATGGGGTTTGTAATTTGAGTTTTTTTCCAGTCAAGAATAAAAACTGTTTTGTTTTCTGATGAAGGTGAAATACTCGGATAATTTGGAGAAACTGAGGGGAGAATGGGAGTGGTGAGATTTCCCCCTTTTGGATTTGTAGATTGTTGAAAGATGTAAAGTATTAAACCGAAGACAAAAACAAGACCAGCCACAAAGATTATTCTTTTTTTAGTCATGTGTTTTATGGTTGATTACAGGTTGAGGTATCACAACAGTTTTCGTTAATTATAAAACCTCCTGCGGGGCAAGAGTTGTATTCTATTCCATAATAACCGACATGAAGATGAGGTCCTGTACTATAACCGGTGTTTCCTGACAAGCCAATTGTTTGACCAGCCTTCACATTTTCTCCTGATGAAACTTTGACACTGGAAAAATGACCGTAGACGATTTGAAAAGATTCGCCACTATCTGAGGTCGCATCGACAATGACGTGATTTCCATATCCAGTACCCGAATCACCTCCTGCATAGGATACTATACCGTCTGACATACTAATGATTGGAGTACCAATAGGAGTAGCAAAATCAGCTGATTGGGCAATTCCTCCCTGATGAGTACAATTATTTGATGTTTGGTTTGGACCTTGAGTGATTGGATATGAACCTTCAAACGGCCAAAGCATGTTGGCGCAATTAATAATTGCTTTTGGCTGGGTTTCCAGCTGAACGAGAGTAGAGATTAAGGGAGCCATAACGATGGAAGTAATATAAAAGAATATACCAATGAATGATCCTAGTACAACTGTGCCAACGGCGGACTTAGCGGCAATGTAGGTAGCAGTTGAGAGAGTGACTACGACTGCAGTAATACCTCCAACAGTGGCTACAGCACCCGCAGCAGGTATGGCAAGAAGGTCACGTGCTTTGATTTCCTCTCCATAAATTGACTTGGCAATTTTTTGAACAAAACTTTTGATTGTGTTAAAGACTGCGCCAACAATATCTAAAATAAGCAGGGCAAGAGCAACAGGAGCACCAACACCTGTGGCTGCAAGACCAAGTTTTATTCCAAGTTTGGTAGCAATACTAGCTAAAGCTTTACCGATACCTTTTTTGAGAAGTTCACCAGCAAGTTTTTTCCCTGCAACCAAGGTGGCTTTTCCTGCAGTTGATGCTAATATTTTATTAACAGCGTAAGTACCAATTTTTTTGCCAGCCCAAGACCTGAAAGCTCCCACAGGATCTTGTACGATACGAAGAACTCCTCCAAAACCTCCAGGAACTTTGTCAAAGATTTTCCCAAATAATTTTGATGATGATGAAATGAATTTTCCAAGGCCTGTTTTGGCGGCATAGATTTCTTTTCCTAGAGGAGAGTTGGAAATTTTTCTTATTTGAACACCAACAGCGTTAAAGATGTCTTTTCTGGTTTTATATAACTTACCAAGCGACGAATCTGGATTTTTTATGGCGAATTCACGAGCTTTAGCTAATAATTTTGGAGTTAATCCCTTACCACTTAAAAGAATTGATTGGGGAGAGAGGTCTGGGTCTTGAGTTTTTGGATTATCAACTAAGGCTGCGGCATATTCTGCTTCGTAACCAGCATGAGGATTAAGTACTCCCGGAATATCATGACGAAAGGCTTGTTCGAGAAGATGAGCGTCATCGAGAGGGGAGATAAGATGTGGAGTAACACCGTTATTTTCGAGATTGTTTTGAATTGAGGCAACTTGATTGTTGGCATTTTCAATAATGTCTTTAGTGTCAGGATTTTTTGAAAGCCTGAGTTGACTTTCTTTTTCAAACTTTTGAAAGTCAGAGGCTTGATTGTTATTAAAAACTTCAAACTGACCCGGGAGATTATCAATTTTATTGGTAAGTTGTTGATTTCTGTAAGTTAGTGATTTAATTTGAATATTTTTTTCTTCAAGTTCTTCGCCGGTTAAGTTTTGAGCTTCTGTTTCAAGCTGAAGAAGAACAACTTCATTTTCATCAATCTGAGATTGATACGTGGCGGCTTGTTGAGTTTGGGTATTGATGGCATCATAAACGGAATGAATATAATTTGAAGAAACATTGACAATTCCTTGTTGGTCTTCTGTTGGAATGTTGGAACCGTTTACTAAAATAGCGGCCGATTGAACAGCGACATCGATATTAGTAACACATCTTAAATTAAGATTAACCGCTTCATCGATAATTATGTTTTGAGTTTCTGGGGTAAGATTGCTGAAAGATTCATTTGCAAAAGCAACTTCTTGAACAGCTTTATATGAGGCAGCAAGTGCGGCTGTCTTTGATATAGATTTTGGAGATCCAAGAGTAACAAATGCTTCGTCAGGGTTTCTGAATATTTCACCGTTTTCTTGACGTCTTTGCTTGTTGGCTAAGATTAAATCATTTCTATTTTTGTAGGCTACGGCGATTTTTACTTGTTCGGCGACTGATTTTTGCGAATTGGATTGTATTTCTTCGCTATTGAGTAAGGCTTTGTTTTGTTCGTACTCGGCAACAAGTGACTCAAGCTCAGGAGGTATGGAAGCGTCTTGTTCTTTGATTGTTTCATATTTTTCCTCTTCTTTTTGATTGTTTAAATCGGTTAGTTTGGAAATAAGATCGCCGATTTCTGAAGGTTTGACGTATTTTTGGAAGGAATAGACATCTTCAATGTTTGGATCAAGACTGTAGCCCAATAAGTTTTCGCAATAATTCTCGTAAATAGAGTATGCCTTATTTAAAATTTGTAAATCTCCGGGAGATAGGTCTTCCGACTTAATGGAATATAAAGGGACAGATATTTCTAATGACCGAATGTCTTGAGAATAATCTGTTTTTGCCATAGGAATTACTGGATGACTGTTTGTTTACGAGCTTCAAGAACCTCGGAGGGTTTGGTGGTGGCAAGAGCGTGTTCGTCGGGCGAAGAAATAATTTTAATGGCAACATGGTTTTGACCAGCAAAGAAAATGCCTTCTCCTATTCCTGCCGAGAGAAGAAGCTGTTTTTCTCCTTGAGAAAGGAAAAAGACCTCGACGATTTGATTGACTGCCGCAGTGGATTGTTTTAATAAAAGTTTTAGGGCTGAGTTGGTGATGATAGCTTTACCGTATGGAGAGGCTAAAAAATCGTCAACATTTTGAGAAATAACAGTGACACCTAAATAGTATTTACGGGCACGTTTGACAAAGCCTTGAAGAATTTTTGCCGAGTCCTCATAGCGCATTAAGTACCATGCCTCATCAACAACGAGCATACGTTTCCTTAAATTTTTACGAATTTCGGTCCAGACGAAATCAAGAATCATAAACATGACGATAGGGCGAATTTCGTCAGCTAAATCTCTCATTGAGAAAACGGTGACAGGAGCATCGATGTTGATATTTGATTGTTGGTCGAAAGTCCCCTTGATACTACCCATAACAAATCTCTCGAGTCTGGCGGCCAGTGTTTTGGCGGTGACATCTTCCATGCCGATAATGGCACGGTACAAGTCTTCCATTCTGGGTGGTTCTTGAGTATGAGTGGCAGGATCTTCAGTAATATTTTTTTGACGATAGGTGAGAACTAGGGCACGATTCATGGTGGCTTCTTCCATGGGATTCATCTCGCCAATCATTATTTTTAGAAGCGACATCAGAAAAAGATATTTGTAACCCATTTCGTCTTCAGTACTTTCTTGTGGACGGGCAATCTGAAAAGGATTAATTTTGTGAGGAGAATTGGCGGAGAATGAAATATAATTACCACCAACTGCCTTAGTGACCATTTCATATTCGTTTTCCGGATCGAGAATTATTATTTGAGTATCAAACATAAGTGAGCGGAGAATTTCCAGTTTGACGGCATATGATTTCCCGGCACCGGCGGTAGCCAAAACAAGCATGTTGGCGTTTTCCAGCGAGTATCGATCAAAAATTACCAGAGAGTCGTTGTGAGCATTGATGCCGTAGAGAATACCTTGATTGTCCGAGAGTTCAGATGAAGTGAAGGGAAAGGTGGTAGAAAGAGCTGTCGTATCCATATTTCTGGTTATCAATAGTTTGTCTTTGCAGTATGGCAGAGTGGTTTTGAAAGCGTCTTCCATGGAAAGAGAAGCAATCTTACCGATAATTAAGAGAGAGGCTAACATACTTTGAACCTGAGAGGTGACGGTATTGAGTTCTTTTTCAGAATCGGCCGAGATACTGACATAAAGCGAGAACTGGAAAAAACGTTCAGCACCTTTAACAAGCTGTTCTTGAAGTGCTTTGGCATCTTCGAGGGCGGCTTCGGTGGCTGCTTGGGGAATACGGCCTCTTTCGATATCGGTATTAATTTCCGCTTCCATTTCGGCAAGTCTGTGTCGTAGATTATCTAATGTATCTTTGGAATCGGATGGATAAATGTACATGGAGATATCCAAAGAATGGTTGAAATTAATAAGAGGAGAAAGCCAGTTGGCGGTGACATAGCGAGGATAACCGGTGACAAAGAGAGTTCTAATATAGTTGTCATCAATTTTGACAAAAGAAAAATCAACTTCAATTGATGATGGAGCAATCACATCTTGAACGGAAGTAGCATTGGTAGTGTCTTTTGTCGGCGGAATAGAGGTATGAGATTTTTCTTCTGGAGGTGTGGTTTGAGGTGCCGACGATGGTTGCGCGGTTTGAGTCTTTTTGGCACCAAGAGAAAAGAGATTTAAACCCATGATTTAGTATAACTGAAAGGAAGATTGTTTAGGAATTTTGTGAGTTTTTAATTTGAGTTGGACTAAAGGTGGCGGAGGTGTGATTGTAGATTGTATAGAAAAGGGTGACGAGTTCACTGGTGGTGAGCTGTGATGCTTTAAGACCGATTCTTGCCAACTGACGGATGAGATGGTCGCGTCTCGGATAAAGAGTCATGGCGGCTTTTTCTTCGATATATGAAAGATCGTAAGGAGGTTTTTGAGGTGACTTGGTAAAGGGATTAAATGATGACTTGGAAAGTCCAAGCTCAATAGCAGAAAAAGGAACAATGACGAAAAATTTTTTTTCCAAAACACGATTTTCTTTGACAAGTGATTTAACAAACTGGCGATAATTTAAAAGCTGCTCCTTTACTTTTTGGGAAGGGACGGATTGAATACGAGTATCGATAAGATTGAGATAGTCGGAAATATTTTTTCTTTGAGAACGAACGAGAATTTGAATGGGAAACGAAAGAGAGTTTAGTAGTCCGGCATAGGCATAAATAGTAGCGTCTTGTTCTTCTTCGGAGAGAAGATTGAAGTTTATCGCTGTGGTTTTTAGGACTAGAGCAGCAGAACCATCTTTAAGAAAAACGAGATGATCTTTGATGGCATAAATATCGAGATGTTCTTGGGTTGACGCTTTAATGTTGTCGGCCATTTTATTGAGCTTGAATTTTTAGAGGTTTAACAATGTCTCCGGTAAGCTCCAGAGAGTAGGGAGCAAAAGTGTGGTTTTCTTTTTCGGCAAGGATTTGATAAGTTCCGGATTCCAAAGGACGAGCAAACATAAACTGTCCAAGCTTATTACTTTTGGTAGCGCGGAGAGTGAGGTTGTTCTTTTTTATTTCTACCAATACACTATCAAGAATGTGACCGGTTGGGGTAAGAGTGAGGCCAACAAGAGTGTTGGGAGTGGTTGGAGTAAAAGGAATGGGAAGGTTAATTGATGGAGGAGGAGATTCCGGCTCGGGGATTGGTTTTGGAGTTGGGGAAGGTTGGGGAGGAGTAATTTCTTGTGGTGCTGGTGGAGTTATTTGAGACGAAGTCGAAATTTCTTGAACGATTGGGGCCGTTTGCATTGTAGTAGAGGAAGGAACGGTTGAAATGATTGGAGTTTCTGGCTCTGACTGAACAACCGGTTGGGTTTTTATGATGGGTTTGGGTTGAGTAATTTCGATTGAAGGATTGGAGACCTGTTTTAATGTTTGTTGATTATTTTCTATTGTGGGGGCTAAGGTTTCTGTGTTTTCACCAGCAGGAGTTTTTTTCCAGGTGTATTGTGTGGGTGAATATATGGATTTGATAAAAGCAACAAGCCAGACATCTAAAGAACGACCTTGAACCGGAACAAAAGCCATACCGATGCCCAGAAGAATAAAGGCGAAAACGAGAGGGTATTTGAAGAAAAATGGTAGAGGAAAACTGTAAACAATGATGGCAAGAACAATACAGACCCCTAAGGAGGCAAACTGTTTGATCGTCATGTCACCGATTAACCGGAAGCGATAACTGCTGATGTCCTGTGGTAGTAAATGTTGAATGGCCATAGTTCTTTATTTAGTATAGCGAATTTATGGAATGTGGGGAGATTGATGCTATAATTTAGACAGTTATAAACACCATCTCTAAATATGGAAACAAATATGGGGTTTGAAAAAATGATAAATTTTTCTCCTGATACTGGTGCCGGAGGAGGGGATGGGAGCAAAGAGGATGAGGTGAGTAAAAAAAATCAAAAAATCGTAGACTTAAATATTGTGTTGGCGAAAGTGCCTCATGAAGTTCGGGAAAATACCGATAAATATGTTGAGTATAGGAAAAACGTCGACGAAGCGAGAGAAAGATTAAAGGAAGAAGGAATCGATGTTGATGCATATACAAAAAAAGATTTACAGATTGGAACAGAAGAAGGAAACAAAGTTTATGGACAAAGAAAAGGAGAGTTGAGAGCGATAGTTGAAAAAGTTGCAAAAGGAGAAGACCTTAGTGAGGAAGAGAAAAAAATATTGGAGGCGGTAAATATCAAACAGGAAAACTTACAAAATATCGAACGTCAAGAGGCGCCAAAAGAGATAAATAACCCTTGGGATAGAGCCATCTCAATCATTGAAATGCAGAAAGACCCGGCGGTGAGACGTAGCATGAGAGTGACCTGGGTACAAAAGCATTTGGACGATATAGAAATTCCTTATTATGTAATTCAAGAACAATCAGAAAAAATTTATAATGATCCTGGTGTTGTAAAAAATGAGGATGATAAAAAAAAGGATAGAGATTTTACTGAAGAAGAAGAGTTAGCAATTATTCAAAACTGTTTAGACCAAGTGTTTGTTGAAGGGAAGAGAAGTTTGTATGAGATAAAAAAAGCATTACTGGGGGGAGAGGGATTTATCGCAGTAAACCTTAAGCACGGTGAAGAAGTGCCACTTGACAATGAACTATTAGAAAAGATTGCAGCTTTGGGTTTGGATCACTGGGCACGTGTAAGAGATACCGTTGGGAGATGGGCAGAACTTAAAAACACTGAAGAGATTAAGCCTTCAACTTTGTCGAGTGGTATGTTTTTAGATCAGGGATCGGAAAAGGCGTTGGCCAATGGAAGGTGTTATTTACCATACAAAAATGAGGAAACAGGGAAGATGGAATTAAGAGAGGTTGATTTGGGAACAGAAATTAGTAAGGCAATGAAAATAATGCGTGAATGGTTTGAGGGAAGTATCAATGAAAACGGTGAGTCGACCGATCCCGACAGAAGAATTCCAAGAGAATATTGGTATCTAGTTGGGGCTGATTTAGCAACAAAGGAAGAATTTTATTCAAAATTGAAATTAAATAGGTATATTGGGGAAGCGGCATTTTCTTTGATGTTGTCTTATCAAATGCTTACAGACACAAGCACAGAGGATTTTATGTTGATGATGGTGCAACAAGCAAAGTCAAGGCCGAATAAATATAAAATTAATGAGGAAAGAGATCCTTTTTGTCGAATGTTGGTTCAAGAGGACATGGTAAAAGGTGAAAAACCATTTACTTTGTTTTCGGGAGAAGAATGGAAAAGAAGAAAAGCAATTTTGGAAAATAGACTGGCTAAAATGTTACCGAGTCAGCTAATACCGACCGGACTTTCGTTGGGAGAGAGAGACCAGAGTCTAGGTATGAGCGAAGGAGAAATACATTTAAGAGCAGGAGATTGGCTAAAATGGAGAGCAAATGAAAATATGTTTACAAGAGCACAGTATGAAGGTGCAAGTAAGGAAGATAAGAAACCTGCGACAGATCAGGATACAAGATTGGCGATGATGCAAAGTGCTTTGGTGGTATTGATGCTTATAAAAGAAGTCCAAAATCCAAACTCTGATATCGATAAATATAATGAAATGACGGGTAGATTGTACTCGCATGTAAATGCAAGTTTCCGTGATGCCGGTTGGCTGATTATAAAAGGAGTTGATACTTTTGTTCCTGCCGATTTTTCTCCTTTGAACGAGAACGGAGAAAAAGAAGATATGGAACTTCGCGAATGGGTATCACGAACAATGTTGACATGTGGAGAAATGTTTATGTATACACACTCGATTGCAGACCATAAAAATCCTAAACCTTTAGACATGTGGTCATTTTCACAGAATGCCGAAAGAATATTAATGTTTGAGCCTCAATCGGAAAAGGGTTCATTTATTGGAATGTCTGAAAGAAAGAGAATCCCTCATAGACAAGAATTTATCGCCTATGTCGATAAACTTTGGGATAATTGTTGGGAAGTAATTGATGCTGTCAACGGAAAAAGGAAACCAGATCAATATCCAAAATGGATTCTTTCTGGAGTATCGGCTAGACAAAATGTGGAAGATGCGGCAAAAAAATCGTCAGGATCTTTAAGTTTATGGAATAGAACAAAGAGAAATATTAAATAAATTAATAACTTTATTTTTTCGAAAAATATTTTCCTGTGTTAATATCACCTAAGGGAGTGTGTAATTGTGATTCTCCCCCCCCTTGTGAAGGACTAAAGGTATTTGATAAAAACTTACGGAATCCTGTTGTTCTATTATCGATTTTATTTAATCCTGTTTTGTAGTCATTTTTTGCCCAATGATTTGTGGCACCATATCCTCCCTTAAGAGCTTCTTCAATAGCAGTACCGTATTTGAATTGAGGTACCTTGAGAGCGTCTTTGACCATGTCGACATATTTGGAGGCCATTAAGAGAAGTCCTACACCAAGAAGGGCAAGAAGGCCGGAAACATTCATGCCGAAACCCGAAGAAATTAAAGGAATATCATAAATACTTTTATCGATAGTCACCAATCCCTTTACGCCAAAGATCCACTCGCAACTACTTTTATGTGTGAATAGAGATAACGCATCTGGTAAAATTTTACACATTGATAATATTGGTTGAATCATTAAAAGATATGAGAAAAATAAAAATAGCATGGTGACGGGAAAAACAGAAAGATTGGCAACGATTCCTCTTAGCCAAGTGCCAATAACATTTGAACCTGGAAAGACGTTTCCGAGAAGAACGATGGGTGCGGTAATTAGAGAAATAACAACGGAGATGAAAGAGGTGAGGAGTTTAAAAAATAGTTTGATATAGGAAATAAGGACGCCAATAGTGACAAAGAGTGAAATGATAAATCCGCCTAAAAAAGGACTGATAAGTGTTACAAAAAAAGCTAAAATTCCTCCAAAAATGACATTAAGAACGGCAAAGATTGCGGTGGGACCAGCGATAAGACCGTTGAGTGCTCCTGAAACAATTAAACCCCATTTTCCGGAAACCATTCTGGGGAGTAACGAATACTCAGAAAAAATTATTCCTTGACTTTGGAAATAACTAAAGATGAAGGTAATAACAACCCACATAAGATCATAAATAAAACCGACAATGGCAAAAGAAAAGGTAATAATGAGCAATGTTACAATGAGTTTTGGGATAGCAAGTTGGACACTAATGACTGTTTTTTGACCGAGATTAACACGAAACATCATCATAAAACCGTAGATGATAAAGAAAACGATAAGACAAAGATAGGCAAGATTTCTAAAAGCAATCCAAATGGTGATAAATGGCGAGAAGGTATTAAAACCAACTCCGTTGGCTTTTGCGGCTAGGGCGGGTTGGATAATTTTGTGTTGCTGAAGATTTTGGGATACATATGCAAGGTATGACCTAGTTGAAGCGGGTTGGTTTTCAAATAACATGGTAATCAATTTTCCTGATTGACCAAGAATACTAGATTCTTGTCCGGCAAATAGTTCTTGACGAATAGTATTTATACTTAACTGGTCCGGATTATTGGATGACTGAGATAATGTCTCAGCTGCCTTAACTGAATCATATAATTTGTCCCAAAAAGACTTTTTAGGATCTTTTTCACCCGTTGTTCTTTCAAGTAAATCAAGAATGACAATGTCAGCAAACCCAATTCCTTCACCCGAATATGAACTAAAAGTATCACCCTTAGAAGCATCAGGACATTTGCCCGAGTACCAAGTTTCCAGATTCATCTGGCCTCCTTGACGTTTGGCACAGAAATCCTGAAGAGCTTTGTCGGCACTATTTTGGTCCATGGCCTTGGTTAAATCGTCAGGTGTTGTGATGATGTCACCGATTTTCTCCCAAGCGGCATTGGCTGGAGCGGCATTAATTAAAGGAATAATCGTTAGTGAAAAAACAAAAATGATTAGGGCTAGGCGGCGTAGCATATTCAAAATTATTATACATGAATTGAAGCTTTGAAGACGATGTGGAATGACTATTTATTTTTGGTATATATATCCCAAACACAACCATTGTGACTCACTTGTGAATAACGATTGTTTATCGTTTCACAGGTATCATTTCCACTTGCACAATTAGCAGCTTCACCCCCACCAAGTAAACAACTGTTAAGTTTTGTGGCACAACCATAAGTGGAGTTGTAGTTTACACCAAATTCCCAAACCCTTATGGCAGTTTCAACGCCGGAATTACTCCAAGAACAGGAGGAAGAACCACCACTACCGGAATTTAGGGGAATACCAAAACAGGTTTTACCAGCAAAGGCGGCTGAACCATATTGATTTTGACTTAGATCTTTTGCAAGTGCGAAGATACCATCCAGTAGATTACAAGCATTGGGTTTCCTTTTTGAATCAAGGACCGTGACGGCATCAGCAAGGTCGCCCCAGTATTGTTGAAAAAAAGGAACAATGTTATCAATAACAGGAGCACTTTCATTACAATTGGGGAGTTTGGCACAAGCCTTAAAATTTTCTTCGACAAAAGTGCTATTAAAATAGTTCGAACCAGGATTAAATGCACCTTCTCCATACATAACACCAATAAGAAGGGAGGGGGGAACATTGAACGTATCAGCCGCTTTCTCGATACCTTTAATTAGAATTTCAGGAAGTTTTAGTGAATTATTTTTTACTTTACAAACTGAGTTGCTAACGTCGAGTGAAGGAATAGGCTCACTTCCGCAAGTAGTACTACCACATTTTGATGAAGATTGTTGGTCTTTGGGAACAAGCCAACAATTTTGAATGATATGAACAATGTCTTGAGCAAGATTGTTTTCTCTGATAATAGGATTTTCGGTATTGCCAACTGAGCCAAGACCGGAATAGTCAGTATTAATGGCAGCGTGATTTGCCACAGGAGCGTCAATTTTTTTATCGGTAGGAGTGGGGGTAAGAAGGTTCATGGGAATAAGAGTGTTGTACAGTGATGATTCTTGATTCCCAACGATAGACTGTTTCAAATCTGTGGTTTTGGGATTGTTAAAAACAGTAAGAGCAATACCTTTGCCGGTGCCAGTAACTTTATATTGGACACATCTTTTTCCGATTAGTTGCCAAACGCCGGAAGGACATTTATAGTGGTCGACGGTTGTTGTTCCGGAAATGTAAACAGGACTGGCGTTTTCATTCACCTCTTTCCATTCTAAGGACGATCCTAGAATTTGAATTTCTTGAATATGATTTGGATCTTGATTGCTTGAATTTTTGGGAAAAGTCCTGGGTGCGGAAACATTGTAAACATCGGGAATGTCTGGACAAGAATCAACGTCAGCATGGTCAGAGACATTAGAATCCATCTCGTAATCTCCAAACCTACCGAGATTGGGCATCCATTGACCAAGATAGTAGTTGTCCTTTCCGGTTGTGAGATCGTAGCCGGTGTTTGTATCGGTTAAATTTTCGGTTGATTTTGTAAAGAGCCAGTCGGGCTGAAGATTGGCGATAAGACCATATTTGGAGGAAAGTAAACCGGAAAAAATAGTTTCAATGTATGGAATGCTTTCTCGAGAGACGGTTCTGGGCATTGGGTTTCGATCGGGAAAGCTCGGAGGAGAAAGGGCAATAAACCCTCGAAGATTGTTAAAACTTAAAGGAATAAGAGTGTCGTAGGCCTCTCTCGTTTCTGGTTTGAGTTTATTGTAAACTTGGGCAAAATCTTTACAAACCGGTTCGGATTTTAAACAATCAGGAAGAGAACCAGCCAGTTTTTTTACAGTTGTCTCTTTTTTTTCTCCTTTTGAATTTACATATTGATATTTGGTGTTATTGATTCTTTTGAGAGTGTCATTATCAAGAGAATCCGACATCAAAACGAGATTAATAAACTGAGCTGTTAAATTTGCTTGTTCGTAAAAGGGCATTAAACGCCAGTAAGTTCTCCACGCTTCTCTTGGGGTGTTGTCTAAAATGAAATATGGACGATCAAAAAGGGAATTGAAGAGATATTTTTTGGCAATAGTATCAGCTGATGAACTGGAAGTCAGAAGAGTGTCGTTATTTGGACCATAACTTCCAAGTTCTGCTTTGGAGATATCAGTGGTGACGGTAATGTAAACGTTACAAGGTCTGCCATTTTTTCCAAAACAATTTTGATAACTGTTATCTCCTTCTCCAGAAGTTGTTTCGGAAGGAAGTCGAGTGTCTTCGTAGGTGACGATGGGTTCTTTAATGCAGGTTTTGGTGTAGTCTTTTAGTTTGCTTTGAGTTCTTTTGACTTCGGCATAACAAGCACTATTTGGAGGATAAATTGTTTCGTCTCTCGAGTCTGCAACAACACAAGCGGGGATAGTATCCGGAATGGTAAGAGTAGGGAAAGCAAGAAAATTAATGGTAGGTTGGGGAGAAGAAGGTGTTGAAGTGGTTGTCGGTGAGGGAGAGATAGATGGAGTAACAGAGGGAGACGGTGTTGAAATTGGAGTAGTAACACAGTTACATTTATCCGAGTCTGCATAAGGAGCGCCTTGCTGTTGGCATGTGCCTCCACTTGGGCAAGTTGTGCCGACAGGAAGACCAAGGGAAGAAGAGCTAAAACTTTCTCCAATGATTGTTTTGCACTCAGAAACAGAAGAAACACTATCACAAATAATTGGTTTTTGGGGACAGTCTGGATTTACTACACAGACGGAGTTTCTTTGAAGGTCATACCAACATTGTTCGCCGTAGTTACATCCACCTGATGGTCCACATATACCTCTTTTGGTACTGTCGCAGGTGACAGCAGATACAGATGAGACAAAAGATAATCGAAATAAACAAACAATAAAAATAATTATCAGTGGTCTCTTCACTAAAAATTATTATAGCTGAGGAACGGAGGATATTTGAATGCTTTTAAATACCAACCCTAAAAGTGGTGATATCAGCACCGGTGTATTTTCCGATGAGAACAATGATAAGCCAAGCTGCGGAGAGAAGAATAAGGCCAATGACAGCCCAAGTAAAAGTGCTCCAAGCGGAAGCAACAGCTTTTGGATCGGCTCCGGCGGTGAGAAGTCTAATTCCGGCCATAATAATCATACCGACGGCAACTAAAGCAAGAAGGGCGGGGATTGGGGAAATAAGATTTTGGAAAAGACACTCAACTCCTTTAATGGTGGCGACACCAGATTCGGCACACCCTTTTGCTTCCCAGTCTGTTCCAGAAATAGTGGCAGCGTAAGCTTGTGGAATAAGTTGCATATTCATAAAGTAATTATAGCGTAACAAAAACCCCGGTTGCCCGGGGTATTACGGCTAATACTTGATACTTAATAAGGTTTGGGGATGGTGATGTTTCCACCAAAAACGTCGATGCCGAAGAAATAAGAGATAAGCTGCATAAGTGCCCAAGAAGCGGCGATAATAGCCAAACCAACAAGAGCGGCAGTGATACGATTTCTGGCATTTTCGGTTTTACCTTTGTCTCCACCGGAAGTGAGCCATTCGATACCGCCGATAACGAGGAAAGCAAAAGTAAGAATACCGGCAACAATAAAAGCGACAGAGATGGCGCTGGAAATTAATTTACCGATATCGGTAATTTTCATACCGGTTGGCTGACCGACTCCAATAGTAGAAGAGGCAGCGTAGACTTGGGGAATTAGTGACATATTTTTTCTTTATTAATAATTAATTAAGAACTGAGTTTATTATTATGTTGTTTTGATTTATTGTCAACTACCCCCCAACGGGGTTATCGGTGCATAGAGCCGACAAATCAATGCCAAAGAAATCAAGGACAAGTATGTAGATGGCATAACTGGCGGCAACAATGGCTAGGCCAATAAGGGCGGCAGTTATGCGGTTTCTGGCCTTTTCGATATTGGTTTTGTCTCCACCCGAGGTGAGCCATTCGATACCACCGATAACCAAATAAACAAAAGTGGCGATGGCGGCAACAATAAAAGCAACACTAATGGCGTTACTGATTAAGGGTCCGACGCAAGTGTAGCCAAAAAAATTATCTTTGGTTACTTCTTTTCCGATATCAACTACTTGATTGTTCATAAATTATTAGGAAATACTGGAGCAAGAATATTAATTTTGAATGCTCCTTGGATAAAAAAGGCAATGGCGTATGAACCGATAAGGATTGTGAGGCCAATAAGAGCATTGGAGATCATTTTTTGGGCGGTTTCAATTCTTCCTTTGTCACCTCCGGCGGTGAGCCACTCAATGCCTCCCCAGATTAGAAAAACAATAAAAGCAACTCCTCCAAGAGTAACAACGGAGCGCCAAAGAATGGCAACATAAAAAGCTAGACCTGTGGCGGGAGTCAATTGTTGAACTTTTTCGCCCAGAGCTTCATTTACAATTTCAGCAGCAAATATTTGATTAATCATATATTTATGTTATGGAGTTGTTGAAGAAAATAATGTATTAAATGGATTAAGAATATCAATTCCCAATACGTTTCCTACTAAACCAACAATAAATAAACCGGCGACTATGGCTACCAGACCAATAACACCTTGGGTCATTTGAGCTTGGGCTTCGGAAACTTTGGTTTTATCGCCTCCGGCAGTGAGCCATTTTAAACCTCCAAGGGTAAAGAAAATAACAAAGGCCAAACCACCAACAACGGTAAGGGTAGTAATAACGGAAGAAAGAATTTTACCAAGCTGAGTTTGAGTTTCTGCGCGACTAACAACATTGGTTTCAAAACCAAAAGGTCCGAGACCTTTAATGCCACCGACATCAATATCTGCGGCATGGACGGAGTTGATTAAGAAATTAAAGATAGACATTTTATGGGGCTACTGATTTAAATTTTGGTATTAAAATAGCGGTAAAATCACCAAATAAGAGCTGACTAATAATGGCAATGATAACGAAACTGGCTGCCATGATGACAAGGCCAATTAGACTCATGGTGATTTTGTTTCCGGCTTCTTGGACCTTGGTTTTGTCGCCTCCGGAAGTGATGTAAGTTAAGCCACCACTTAAAAACTGCCAAAGAGTAAAAAGACCACCAATAATGATAATAAATCTGACAATGGCAGTAACAAAATCACCGGTTTTGCCAATATCCGAAGGAATTCCTGAAGGAAGCGCAATTTTGCCCACGATATCTTGATTGCCTATTCCTGCTGTTGCATTGATTGAGGTATTGGCTGCGTAGGCAGTCTTTAAAAATAGATTGGAGAGGGTTTCAATAATCATGTTTATAAAAAGTTAAAACCAAGAATGGCGCCCATTAATTTGGTAATGATGAAAGCTGCCACAACTACTACTAAACCAATTATGCCATAAGTTAGAGATTGTGATGCTTGAGCGGTTTTGTTTTTGTCACCTGAAGCTGTGATATAGGTGAAACCGGAAAAGAGAATAGCACCAAAAGCAACGATACCAGAAATAATAAGAACGTTGGCGATGATGGGATTTATCAGCGAAGACAATGTAGGGTCACCCCCCAGAGCTTTTGCTGGAGGATAAACATCGCTTAAATTGATATCGGCCAGAACCTGTTTTGCTAACATTAAGTAATATTTTACAGTAAAATTCGGACATGATGAATAATTCTTTGGGCACACAAGCGAAAATTAAATTGAACGAACTGGCTTTGAGCGTGGATATGAGATTGGAAAAATACTGGAATGAGGAAATAAATAAAGAGTTTGGTTTCGAAAAAAAACAGAAATATTTGATAAATAAAGTTCTACGACATGCGAAAGAACACAATTTAAGACAGGCAAAACGTCTAAGAGCGGCCTTTGTATATTATGGATATAGATTGGGGAAAGAACTAAATAAGCGAAGATCTCAAGAAATAGAAAAAATAGATGAAGGTGTCTGGAGGGTGATGGAGGGGGTTGAACTAGTACAAACGGCATTATTGATGCATGACGATTTTATGGATGAGGATTTACTTCGAAGAGGATTACCGACGACACAAATATATT
The DNA here is from genome assembly GCA_903884375.1 of Candidatus Collierbacteria bacterium. Classification (GTDB taxonomy): domain Bacteria; phylum Patescibacteriota; class Microgenomatia; order UBA1400; family MFAQ01; genus UBA2277. The sequence goes on from CAISER010000032.1 coordinate 18,586, forward strand.
TTGGGGGAAAAGATAAGCATTATGGTGATTCGATGGCAGTAAATGTGGGCGATGTGGTTTTGTGTCTTGGGTATGAGAGGATATTAGCTTGTGAATTGGAGGCGAAAAGAGTTTTGGAAGTTGGAAAAATATTAATGAGAGGAATAACCAATACCGCTTTTGGACAAATATATGATGTGACACTGCCAAAACTTGGTGAACTGACCGAAGAAAAAGTGATGGCGGTACATAGAGCTAAAACAGCGATCTATACTTTTCAAAACCCGCTGATGATAGGTGGAGTGTTGGCGGGACTGCCAAACAAAGCGCTGGACATATTAAGAGAATATTCGGATATTGGAGGAGTAGCTTTTCAACTACAAGATGATTTATTGGGTATGTTTGGTGAAGTAAACAAAACCGGAAAATCTGTTAATTCCGATTTATTGCAAGGGAAGTGCACATTATTAATTGCGAAAACGATTGAACTTGGCAGTGAAGAACAAAAAAGAAACTTACTTAAAGCCTGGGGAAATAAAAAAGCTACGGAACAAGAAATAAATAAGGCAAAAGAAGCAATTAAGGATTCAGGATCGTATGAATATTCTCTGAAAAAAATAAAGACAATGGCAAACAAGGCAATAATTGTGATAAATCGACTAAATGCAATGGAACTTAATAGTGAAGCTATCAATTTTCTCAAAGGAATCATGAAATATATTGTAAAGAGAGAAGTTTAAGACTTGAGAGTATTTGGAAGAAATGTTGTTTTAGGATTGGCTTTATGGAAATACCAAGACATTGGCGAAATATGCCATCAAATATCAGTTTTGTCGGAAATGAGGTTGGTTCCATGGGTATAGAGCCATCGTATTTTCGATTTCCCGGAGGGGAGATCCGTTTGGATGGATCCTATGAGGAAATATATTCACGTTTTGAAAACAGAGGTTTTAATTCTGAGGTGATTGAAAGAATATTATTTAATCTTTTTGGTGCTGTTGCCTCCGAAACGTCGATCTCTTTTGAGAAAATCGTCAATAGCCAATCCGAGTTGGTCGGGAGTGAAGTCCGGAAAGAGAGTCGGAGTGAAAAAAAGTTCGGAGTAAACAGATTGCCAAGGAAGATATCCGGAAAGACGCTTTTCTCCGCCGGTACGAATAATTAAATCCGGATCGGGAGTTCCGGCAGTATCGAGATAGGAAGAAAAAAGATTTTCATCAATTTTGTCTGTTGGAATTTTGTCAGTGATAATTTTTTTGATGGCACGGAGAATTTCATCACGACCACCGTAGTTTAGGGCAAAAGTGACAGTGATTTTATGATTTTTGGAAGACTTGGTAATCATTTCAAGTGATTTTTGAGCAATGTCTTTTGGGAAACGATTGATATCACCCAAGATACGCAAACGAGCTCCTTTTTGAATGAAACGGAGGGCTAATGAACCAAGAGCAAAACGAAAAACATCAAAGAGACCTTTGAGCTCTTGTTCGTCTCGTTTCCAGTTTTCGGTAGAGAAAGCCCAAAAGGTAACAAAACTGATACCTAAATCAGCGCATTTTTGGATTAAGGGTTCGATGGCATTCTTTGCGGCTTGTTCGTGACCCTTGACCGGGTCAAGACCTTTGGCTTTTGCCCAACGACGATTGCCGTCCATAATGATAGCGACATGTTTTATGGGAGATTCCATTTGGAATAGATTATATCAAAATGAAGCTAGATGATGGGTGTTGAAGTTGAACCTCCAAGGCCAAATACTTGAGATATAAGCCTGACAACAATGAAGGCAACCACTGCCATGATAAGGCCAATAAAACCATTTGTGAGTCGCGAAGAGGCGGCTTGAACTTTTTTGGGGTCACCTGTGCTGAGCATATATTCCCAGCCGACCATAATGAGATTGGCAAAAAAGATGAGTCCGATGATGATGAAGATAATGTTTATGAGATCAAAACCACCTTTGGTAAAGATATCTCCAATATTTGTGATTTTTGATAATCCTTTGGTTTCTTGATTAGAGGAGTCTAACAGCTTTGTAATATCAACATCAGGGAGTTTATCTACTCCATAAGCAAGAACTTGATTTGTTGTGAACATAATTTATGTTAAACCAGGAATGCCTAAAATGTTATAGCCTATCAGTTTGAAGAGAAATATAGAGAGAAGGATAAAAATAAGACCAATAATGGCGGAAGTAATGATTTCATTTCCAGCTTTGAGCTTGTCCGGAATACCGGCAGACGTAGTAACAATAAAGACGCCGTAAAGAATTAGAGCAAGAGCAAGACCTCCACCAATCCCAATGGCAAAACGAAAAATTGTGATAACAAGATCGTCTCCTGATTCTATTTTTATACAACCTAGTGCAGTGTTTACACCTTTTGAGATATCTCTTTCGCAATACTGCATGGGCCACCATGCTTGTTGGTCTGTGGCAAGAGACACTGGAGAAAATGAGAAGAAGAAAGAAATTAGTAGTAACAATATAACAAAAAGTTGATGTTTCATGAACAATTTAATTTTATCATGATGAGTTAAACTTATTAAAGATGAAGTGGAGATATTTAATTATTGTGGCGATTGTTTTTGGTTTTTTTGCGGGATTGGTGATGGCAGAAGACATTTGTAAAGGAGATCAAAATTGTTTGGATATTCAAAAACAGATTGACGAACTGACTCCTTTGTTGAATTCAAATAAAAACGAGGCCAGTAAAATCGAAGCGAAATTAAAATCGATTCAATCTCAACTTTCGGTAGCAGTGACGAAACTAAAATTTACGGAAGCAAATATTAAAGATAGAAGCGAAAAAGTATCGACGCAGTATTTAATTTTGTCCGTAAAAATTAGGGAGATGTATATGAGACTTCGGTCTCAACCATTATGGATTTCTCTTTTCTCTTCGATGAATATGGGTGAGGTGCGACGTGAGTTAGCATACAGACAAGACAGCAATGAAACGGACAAACAAATGATTGTTAGTTTGGTATCGGAAATTGGAAAATTGGAAACTGATAAAAAAGCCTTGGAAACTCAAAAGGCACAGTTGGCAAAACTACAAGCAGATTTGGACAAACAAAATGCAGTGTTTCAAAAAACAATAAAGGAAATTTCTTCAAAAATAGCAGTGCTGTCTGCAAAACAACAAGCGATATTGGCCGAGAAACAAGGAACATTTACAACAACTGTTGGCGATGTGCCTTTGGCGGACGATGTTAATGCCAGACCAGACTATAACCCCGGATTTTCTCCTGCATTCGCAGCCTTTTCTTTTGGAGCACCTCATTTTAAAGGTCTGAGCCAGTATGGTGCTTTTGGCAGAGCCAAGTCCGGACAAAGTGCTGAGGATATTTTACGTGCATATTACGGAGGAATCGAAATTAAAAAAGATTACGATTCAGGAAAACAAATCGGAGTGGCGGGATATGGAAGAATGGATATTGAAACATACGTAAAAAGAATTTATGAAATGCCAAGTTCTTGGGGTGATGAAGGTGGATTTGAGGCTTTAAAAGCTCAAGCTGTAGCTGCGAGAAGTTATGCATTGGCCTGGACAGATCAGGGAAATGGTGGTTCGATTTGTACGACTCAAGCTTGTCAGGTTTATAAAAATGCCAATAAAGGAGGTAAGTGGGAAGAAGCAGTAAATGCGACAAAAGGATGGGTGATGTGGAATAACGGGAAACCTTTTAAGTCTTGGTATGCTTCAACATCGGGAGGTTATCAGGAATCATATACAGATAGTTACAGCGGATATACGACGCCTTCTCTTTGGGATACCCCATCGGGAAGAGGAGGGTGGACTTCGTCTGCATATGAAAAGGTGGGAGGAAGTCCGTGGTTTTATAAAGGATGGTACAAGGGAACATCAGGTGACACTTGCGGTAGATCTCACCCTTGGCTTAGTGGTGAAGAAATGGCAGATATATTAAATGCTTGGGTGGTTTTGAAAGGTGGGTCTGACGATAGAGTATCGCCAATTGGTAGCTGTTGGGGAGGAAACCCTTATTCGATATCTGAATTAAAAGCAAAAGCCGGAGGAAATGGATATGCTAGTGTGAATGGAGTGTCGGTGTCGTATTCCGATGGTGGATATACTTCGAACGTACATTTTGAGACAGACAGGGGAGGAGTTGATATCGCAGGTCCAGATTTTAAAAAGATTTTTAATTTGAGGGCACCAGGGAGGATTTCTTTGAAGAGTGGACTTTTTAATATTGAGAAAAAATAAGAGATGGTTTGATACAATTGGAGTATGCCTGAGATTTTTGGAGCAAATAAATCGGTAGAAATTGATGAGATCACGCAATTGGAAAAGAGCGGGAAATATAAAAGCATGTTTGGATCGTTTGTGGTTGAACCAACCAAAACAAGATTTGAGTCTCAGGACGATGATGAAAAAATTGTAGTGTTGGGGAGAAGACATTTTGTGACAAATCTAAAATGGATTGCAATGGCTTGTTTGGCTTTTTTTGTTCCGATGTTTTGGGGCGAGTTTCCGGTGATTAAGATGCTTGATGCAAATACAGCCTTTGTTTTAAGTGTTGTTTGGTACAGTGCTTTATTTTTTTATGTGATACAAAACTTTTTATTGTGGTTTTATAACGTATATATCGTAACGAACGAGAGACTAGTGGATGTAGATTTTTTTGGACTTTTATATAAGAATATCAATGTTACTCAAATTGGAAAGGTGGAAGATGTCAACTATTCTCAAAGAGGAATTTTTTCTAGTTTTTTTAACTATGGAGACGTAGTGGTGCAAACCGCTTCGGAACAACGATCTGATGATAATAGTGAAAAATCGGCTTTTGCTTTTCAAGCAGTAGCTGATCCGGATTTGGTGGTGAAAATTATTTCGGAGTTAATGGAAGAAAATCAATTAAGTAGACGATAAAAATGGAAACAATACTAAACATTCAGATTTCGATTAGTATGATAATCGGAATAATGGCGAAGATCTTAATGATAATGATATTGGTGATGTCTTTAGTAATGCTTCGGCAAACTGCCTTGATGGATAAAGTAATTAAATTACCAGTAGGAGGTAGTATAAAGACACTGATTTGGAGCTTTTTTGGTTTACTATTGCTTTTGACTGTTATAGTAGTATTAGCGTGAATACCAGTTTGGGTATAAATTTTTTCAGGACAGTCAACGAAGAGGGTTCAAATGGTTGGGCTCAGGTTTATGCACGAATTCCTTTTGATGATTACGAATTAAAAGAAAAGGGAGCTCTTTTTGGAGTGGTACTTGGGAAACCTACGGAGAACTGGGCAGATGTGGAAGCCGAGCTGATGGAGTGGGTAGATGAGTATTTTAATAAAATGGAGGATGGTGGAAATTTAGGAAAATTTTTCGATAGTTTTAAAGAAAAATATTCTGAAGTTGAGGGCGCATGGCTTTGGATTGTGCCAAAAACAGAGGGAAAAAGAGAAATTAAAACCATACGTTGGGGAAAAGCCGGGGTAAATTTATTTCGGGATGGGAAAGAATACGATTTGACGGCAGAAGGGGGTAAAGTAATTAGAGGAATTGCAGACGGAAAAGACAAATTGACGATGTGGTCAGGAAAGTTGGGCGAGTTTCTTAAATTCGAAGAAGATCAAGTAACAGATGAAGAAAAAGTAATGACTTTGGGAAATAAATTGGTAGAAGCCCGAGAAGCTGCAGCGGGATTATTTTTTGATTTTGAAAAACAACAAGAGATAGAGAAGGAATTGATCGGAGAAGAAGATAAAAACGAGGAGGTGGTTGAAGAAATAGTGCAACAACCGACAGGAGAGAGAACAATCTTGATTGAGAATAACACGACAGAAGATTTGGCGGGAGAAAAATTAATTGGACCGGTTGGGTTAAAAGATAAATTAATAAACTGGTGGAGAAATATTCGACCATTTAACAAGAAAGAGTTGCGAATCGATAGCGATAGTGGGCAAAAAAGAAAAAAATGGGCGGTTTTGTTGGGAATATTATTTTTGATATTGTTATCGATAAGTTTGATGACGGGTTCGTTGAAAATAAAAGCTGATAGAGAAGCAAAAAAATGGCGAGAATTTTCTGAACCAATAGAAAGAAATATTCAAGAAGCACAAGACTTGGTTAAAATTAATCCTTCTGGAGCAAGAAAAATAATCGACGATGTTAGAAAGACTTTTGATATTCAAAAAGCAGAGTTTGTGAAGGGGAAATATAAAAATGATGTAGTAAGGCTGGAAGAACAGTTAAATAATGCCTGGACAATAACTTCCGGAGAAAAAGAAAGTCAGATTGATGAACTGGTAAATTTACAACTTGTAAGACCGGGTTTCGTGGGAGACAAAATGAGCTTGATTAAAACAGGGAATGTTTTGACAATTGATAGCAAATCGGGGGTAGTATTATCGGCGACAATGGCAACAAAAGATATTAAAGTTGTAGCCGGAAAAGGAGAAGGTTTGGAATGGGTTGATGCTATTGGTGATGGGAGTAGAGCTTTGATATTAACAGAAAAAGGAATAAGTGTTAATGGAAAAGATACCGGAGGAATTACTTTTGACATGGCGGTTAATAAGGCGGTAGCCATTGGTCGATTCGGGGCTAATATTTATGTATTGGATAGCGGAAATAAGGAAATTTATAAATATGGAGCAATAAGTAATGGATATGGTGATAGAACCAGATGGCTGAAACAAGACCAATCAATTAGTATAGCTCCTGTTGATATGGCGATCGATAGCGATGTATGGGTTTTGGGAAATTTGGGAGTGGTAGAGAGATTTAGAAGAGGAGTAAGAGAACGGTTTGTTTTGAACGGAGTACCGGCTGGAGTAAAGACTTCCAAAATCGCTGTTTCCATGGAAAGCGACAAATTAGCGATGTTAGATAGTACAAATGGAATGGTAATTGTGTGTAGTAAAGAAACGGGTAATTGCGCACAACTTTTGAAATCGGAAAAACTAAAAGAAGCGATAGATATTGAATTTGATGGAGATAGTTTATTGGTGTTGATTCCAGGAGTGATTGGGGTTTTGAAGTGATGGTTCGGTACGTTTTGTCATTATGGGATTGATATAAGAGCTTACTCGTCCTCCTATCAATAATATTTATTATTGATATGTCGTCCTGCGTTTCCTCTTGTATCTGCTCCCATAATCACTGACGTCATTATGGGATTGATATAAGAGCTTACTCGTCCTCCTATCAATAATATTTATTATTGATATGTCGTCCTGCGTTTCCTCTTGTATCTGCTCCCATAATCACTGACGTCATTATGGGAT
>CAISER010000033.1 GCA_903884375.1 Candidatus Collierbacteria bacterium
TCCTCCTGGTTCGTCTAGTAGATTTTGAACGGATAATTCTTCCATTGCACGGCTATTTTACCACACTACAGGACTTCTTCCCTTAAAAATCTCTTTAATTCCTCCGCAATCTCTGGTCTCTGCATGGCATATTTATACGACGCTTTCAAAAATCGCAAAGGATCTCCCGTAGTCAAAAACTCTCCTTGAATGTCTTTTGCATACACTGGTTTTTTGGCCAAAAGCTGTTCAATAGCGTCCACTAGCCACAACTCCCCATCCTTTCCTGTGTTATCCGCTCGTAAATACTCAAAAATCTCTGGTGCCAACACTATTCTTCCAAAATCAGCAAAATCGGAGGTTGCTTCTTCCAGCTTCGGTTTTTCCACAATTCTCTTGATTTTTCCGTCTCCCGAGCCGTCTTCAGTATCCACCATCCCGTACCGCACAATTTCCTCATGTGGAACCTTGGTCACCGCCATTACTCCGTAGGCATCCTCGTGTGCCTCATAAGCGTCAACCATTTGCTTCACCGCACCCGGCCCACCCGGATTAAGCACCAAATCGTCCCCAAAACACACCACAAATGGGTCATTACCCACCAAATTCTTCACCGTAAGCACAGGACTGCCATTTCCGTAAGGCAAAGACTGATTTTGGTGAACAAAGATAAAATTAGCCTTCCCTGCGACCTTGTAGTACCTCTCCATCTGCTTCTCTTTACCCGAAGCCGCAAGGGTTCGATCTAGCTCTGGGTTGGGTGAAAAATAAGTCATCGCTGCCTCGTTTCCGGGGCGAATGACCACGATTATGTCCTCAATTCCAGCCTCCACACACTCCTCGGCAATATAGTGAATTATTGGTAAATCAACAATTGGCAGCATCTCTTTGGGGATATTCTTCGTAGCCGGCAAAAATCTTGTTCCCAGACCTGCAGCCGTGATAACTGCCTTCTTTACTTTTCTATTTTCCATATCCAATCATACCAAAAACCAACAATCTCAAACACAAATTGCATACAATATTTCAAATTATCTCGAAACAGACACTTCTCCACTCTCCGAAGCACAACCGGATACCGTAACCAGACCATTAGTATTCTTTGTAATCTTATATCCCGTCTTTGTTGCAGTACCCACACTTGGATCTTTCGGAATGGTTTTTAAGTAAGGAGCTAATTCGGTGGATAAATCCAAACAAGCTGCAGCCATTGTCGTGCATCCGGTTGACACAGAGGTACAAGCGGTCGCAGAAGTTCCCAGTTGATACTCAACTCCGTTTGTCATACCCAAACCGGTCACCGCTCCACCATTATCCACGATATATTCATGAACGGCAGTCAAAATAGAATCAACATCTGCAAACCTTCGTGAATCTCTGGCATCTGCAAATCTTTTCGCTGGATTAAGGGCCACAAAAACCGTCACAGATAAAATTGAAATAATCAAGATAACTACCAATAGCTCAATCAAGGTAAAACCTTTATGGACTTTGTTCATTTTATTAAATTATTAAATATTATTAATTAATATTGCTAATTCAAAGTTTTTTGGCGCTCCCTACTACAATAATCAAATCATATTTCTCATCCGAAGTCAAAGAACCCACCATCCCCATTTTGTAATCTGTAGTACTTTCCGAGACTACATCTATCACAGGTTGGGACACATCAACTTTTGCTCTAATTATCCCCTCCGTTGTTGCTTCCGCATTTCCGATATCCACATTCAAAAATCCCCTAACCATAAGTAGCTCTTTTATTTTTGCCGCTTCACCGGTCACCCCACTTCCATTCAATACCTGCAATTTATAACTGGACAAATCAACCGCTGTTGGCTCGGGAGTAATTTCCAGTGTAGGTGTAGGACTTATAATCGCAGTTTGCACTTTTTTACCAGGCAATACTGAATTAAATATTCCTTGTTTGTACATTACCACAATTCCCCCAATTAAACTCAATAGTAAAAACAATAAATATATCCACAACTTTGACCTTGGTCTTTCTTCTTTATCTTCCACCTCTCCTTTTTCTTCAGGTTTTGTTTCTTCTTTTTTTTCTGAAACCACCAAGTCTTTCAAAATCGGCAAATTTAAAATCATTTTATCCTCACCTTTTGTTTTTTCCGAAAAAACAATCTCTGGTAAATTAAACTCTCCCTCTTTCATGGTAATTTCTTCCGGATTTACAGCCAATCCCCATTTTTGTGTTGCATAGGTCATCAAATCTTCATCACTAATATCGGAAACCACTAAATCTACCAAACCATCAATTCCCAAGACCGACAAATTTTCCTTACCGTTCCATTTCAAAATCACTGGGGCTTCTCTCCCTTTTGTTTTTTCTCCCAAAAGTACACCAATTGCTGTTATCAAATCAACTTTCACCCCATGTTTCTTAATCGCCGAAGAAAGACTCATCAAAAGTGCTTTCTCCAAAGCAATTATTTGTACCCACATTTCATCATGAGCCAAAACAATTTCTTTCCAATCAAAACAGTCATTGCTGATTTCAAAAGGCATCCACGACTTAATCATTTTCAAAACATTTTCGCGAGACAGAAATGTATCACCGGCTTTTACCGCCGTCACAAACGACACATCATTTCCTAGAACAATTCTCATCTCGTTAACTTTTAATTCTCTTTTGATTTTTCCAAAAACTTCATCCAAAGATACTCCATCCCAATCAATACTTTGCTCACCGGCCCAAACTTTATTTTTTGTTAGGTATACGACAGTTTTCATATTTCAAGCCAACTATTGATTGTTACCGTACTTCCTCTTATTGCGGTTACTCGAATACTTTTATTATATCCATCCAAAGTACCGTCTACGGTAATATCCCAAGCACTGCCCACTTGTGAATTAATTGTAACAGTACAGCTTCCTTCTGGTAAAACAACTGTTCCCGATAAAGTATTATTTCTATTGATATTCATTAAGGCTTCTTCAACACATGACTCAACGTATCCAACACTCGATTCTTTTTTAATTTCCGACAATGTCCCTTGTCCGGTGTTAATAGAATTCAAAATCACCGTCATCCCCACAGAAAGCATTATTGCACCAATGACCAGTACTGTCACAATCGCAATATATCCACCATCTTTTCTATTTCCCATACATAATACTTAATACATAATACTTAATACGTATTATCATTTACTTCTCACTTCTGCGCTCCCCGTCGCATATTGTTTGTAATAAAAGGATTTTGAAGTACCTGCCAACTCACTTTTTACCGCCACTTCATATTTAATGCTTTGCGGCGAGGTTCCGTTACTCATATTCTCAAACAACAAACTTTGAACCGTAACATCACTACTGGTTAAAAAACACGGTGCTGATGTCGGGCAATTTCCACTACTTCCCCAGCCGATCATCACTCTTCCGTTTGAAAAAGCAATCATTGTTGGATTTTTGGCCAAGTTGATATTAGCAAGACTAATACTTTGCGGCCCCACGCTATTTATTCCGGAAGCGTTCCGTATTTCATAATTAATTCGTTTACTCACTAGACGAGCATTGGATATTACTTCTTGTTCCACTCTTATTTTAGATCTAATCAAGACCACATTTACTCCAAATATAACCAGACTACTGACAATAATACTCAGTAACGCTACGTACAAAATCAACTCCACTAAACTAAATCCATTATTTCTCATACATAATACCTAATACATAATTCGTAATACATATTTTCATTGCTTCCAATAAGCAAACGCGAAAGGGTTATTTATAATTGTCGGCAAAGTAGTCTCCAGTGCTGTCGATCCATCGGCGTTACTCCAAGTAAATGCTGGTGTTGCGCTCATCACTAATCTTTTGGCATAAAAACTTGTTGTGTCGGTTGAAACCAATAACATAAATTGGTCTTTGTTCACTGGGTCCATCTCAATTTGATACCACCTTTGCGTCGCATTCAACTTTGGAGTAGCCGCAAACACAGGTTGTAACGAACAAGTCGATGCAACACAAACATACCACCTAATATTAGTCGCACTAACATCATTAAATACAATCACCGATCTCTTTGTTTCTCCCGAATTTAACCAGCCTGTTGCCACCAACTTTGATCCAGCTACCGGGGTAGCACAAGAAGAATCCACATTTGCTGTATTTGTCCAAGCAGTACCTGACCAGTATCCCCTTTGTAAATCAGATCCGGCATTCCCAATTGAAGCAAACTGTATTGCATCTGAGTTTGGATCTGAAGAAATATCCAAATTTGTCGCATCATCAAGAAATGTTGCCGGTGTTAATATACCACTCCAATTGCAAGTGGCAGTTCCACCGGTACATGTTGCGTATCGCACTCCATTTGTTCCATTATTGCCAACAGCCAAAGCAAAAACAATCATTACATCTCCGGAAACTGATTCATAAGTTACATCGAAATCATCTACATCCTGTGCAACAGTCACAATTTCCAAATCCGTCGCCAATGCTGCTACCGGTTCATTTCCCCAAGCAGTTCCACTCCATACCATTGCCGATAAATCACTTTGGTCATCAGCCCAAATTGCCGTAACCAAATTTGAAGACGCTCTGACATCCCCAGCCATCTTTACCCATTGCACAATTCCGTTTGTTCGAATAGCACTCAAATTAACTGCCGTTCCCCAGTTTACCGTTCCACATCCGGAAATTCCTGTTTTTGTTCTATATGCCAACTCATTATTTGACGCTGTATTGGTACCATAAAGCACCATCACATCCCCGGAATTTGTTTCATAGGCAATATCAAACCGACGGGTTGTCGCAGTTCCACCCACAGTTACCGTCCAATCATTACTCCAATTCACTCCATCAAAACACATTATTTGCAACACGCCAGTTGCAGAAACATATCCGGCGATAGCTTCATTCTTAGTTGGTGAAGTTCTAATTTGATAAGTAAGCCCGGAAGCCCCCACCACACCGCTTTGTTCACTTGAAAAACTATTTGTTGTTCGATCATAAGTTCTATATTTTGGTGTTGTTGTTCCATCGCCATAAATCAAGATTCCTCCGGTCAGAGCTGCCACTATCGATTTCACGTAATTTGTAAGATACGAAACCAAAGAAATCGAGCCTGTCACTACCGGTGTTCTATTCCAGCTCACTTTCGACTCCACTTTATAAGTGTCTGCATCTACCGTTCCCCCGCTATTTACTATATTCCCCGAGCTATCTCTATTTACTGCGGTTACCAATACTTGTCTGGTATATTTGCCGAACACGTTATTTGTTCCGGAAAATCCCCATGTCCCTGATACTGTTGCCACACCACAACCCGAAGTACAGCTTGTCGCTAAAAAAGGCGTTGTCCAACCAATTTTTTTTATTGTTCTTACCGCATCTAATCCTTCTGAAGCCAAAAGTATCGCTTGGTCGTTGTCTGAAGTTTGACTATTAATTCTCAAACTTCCTGTTGTCATCATCACTCCGGCACTGGCCAGTATCACCCAAAGCCCAACCGCCACAATCACCTCCAACAAACCAAACCCGCCGAATTTACCATTCATATTACTTGATACTTGAGACACAATTCGTCTATTCATTAGTTTTGTTCTGTCATTCCTGCCCCATTAATAGTAATCGTGCTACTTCCCAAACTTGAAGAAATTGTTATCGTCGAAATAGAAGATGGTACTCCGGTCAAGTTATCAAAACTCACACTTCCAATCCCAGAAATAATAACTCCCACCGGCATATCGTAATCTTCCCGAAAATTAGGTGACGCACAACTTCCATTAAATAATCTAAATGTTGTTCCCGTAATACAAACTCCCCACACCTTGCTACCATTAATTATTTTCCCGTCCATTGCATAAGCCTGAGCTTTCCAAATTTCAGACATAACCCTATCGATCGCAATGTGCCAGTTATTGCGAATCAAATAATTTCCTACAAAAGGTGTCGTCATCACCGACAACAATAAAAGCAAACTTATAACAAGAATTAATTCAATGAAAGTTACCCCTTTCATATTTATCCCCCTACACTGCCCACCATTGTATAAATCGGGCTAATAATTGCCACTGCCACAAATCCCACTACCAATCCGATAATTAAAAGCAGTACCGGCTCCAACAAAGTTGCCAAATTTTTACTCACATTATCAATTTCTTCATCGAAATAAACCGCCAAGTACATCAGCATTTCTTCAAGATTACCGCTCTTTTCTCCAACACCAATCATTCTAATCGCCAGTTTTCCAAACTCCGTATATTTCTTACTGGTCATTGCGTCCGCCACGGTTTTTCCTTCTTCAACTTTTTGTTGAACTATCGTCAAATCTTCAATAAATTTCAAATTAGATAGGGTGTTAATCGTTACCGTGAATGCTTCCGACACCGGCAAACCACTCTTTAGTAGTGTTCCTAAATTTCGGCTAAATTTTCCCATTTCACCATACGCAATCACTTTTCCGATAAATGGAATTTTAAGCACCCAAGCATCCCAAATTCGTCTTACCGATTTTATTCTTACCAAGATAACTAACAAGAAGCAAAACCCTACCAAAGACGGAACGAAAATGATACCGTAATCCCTCATAAAAAAAGCCACCCACATTAATATTTTTGTTGACAAAGGCAATGCCACTTCAAACGAAGAAAACATATCAATCAGCTTTGGCAGTACAAACCAAGAAATTCCAATTCCCATTATCAAGGTCGCTGATAAAACCAATATTGGATAAATTAATGCTCCTTGAACTTTTCGTCGAAGGGAAAAACTTTTTCCCATTTGTTCAGCCAAAAATCCTAAGTTTTCTTCCAAGGTCCCTGAAACCTCTCCGGATTTTACCAAAGAAATAAAGAGGCGATCAAAAATTTTTGGGTACTTTCCAAAAGACTCACCCAAACTTTTTCCATTATCCACATTTTCTTTTATCTCTTTAAGCAGTTTTGCCAAGTCTGGAGATGCTTGATCAATTACCGTCGTCAAAGCGTCATCCATCGGTACACCGGCCTTAATCATCGTAGCCAAGTGTCTGGTTAAAAATAGTTTGTCTTCTATAGTTACTCTCATTACTCTTTTATAACTCTTAATAATTCATCAATCGTTGTCACCCCCATTTTTACTTTAACCAAACCATCTTCAAGCATTGTCGTCATTCCTTCTTTTATGGCAATCTTTTTAATTTCCTCAGCATCTGTTTTCTTCATAATCGCCTCTCGCAATGAATCCGACATCGTCATCACTTCATAAATTCCCACTCGCCCCACGTATCCTGTTCCTCTGCAAACTGGACAGCCCTTTCCTTTATAAAGACTAATTCCTTTTTTAGTTTGTTCAAGAAATTTTTTTATTAAACCCTCCGGTATCTCTCCTTTGATTAACTCAGTTTCAATCACCTGACTTTCTCTACAGTTGGTACAAATTTTTCGTACCAAGCGTTGGGCCACGATTAAATTTAATGAAGAAGCAATTAAAAAAGGCTCCACTTTCATTTCCAAAAGTCTTGGAATTGTAGTTGCCGCATCAGAAGTGTGTAAAGTGGAAAGTACCAAATGTCCGGTCAAAGCAGCATTGACCGCAATACCGGCAGTTTCCTCGTCTCGAATTTCTCCCACAAGAATAATGTTAGGGTCTTGTCGCACAATACTTTTGAGCCCGGCTGAAAAAGTCAAATTTGTTTTTGGATTTACTTGAATTTGGTTAATACCTTTAATTTGATACTCCACCGGATCTTCAATCGTCATGATGTTTACATTCCTCTTATTCATGATTTTTAAAAAGGCATACATTGTCGTTGTTTTTCCCGAACCTGTAGGCCCGGTTGCCAACACCATTCCATAGGGTTTGGTATATGCCTCTCTTACTTTCTTTATGTCCTTATCCGAAAATCCAAGATCCAATAAGGCAAACTGCTGTATATTTCCTGCCAAGATTCTCATCACGATTCTTTCTCCATTTGTCGCCGGTAAGATAGACACACGAACGTCAATTCTTTCCATATCGGGTACTTCAAATTCAAACTTTCCGTCCAGTGCCGCTGCATGTTCATCGGTTGGTAAAGATGACATTATTTTTACTCTCGAAACCAGTTGGCTTTCCAATTTTTTTGGTAAAGCAATTACGTCATGCAAAACTCCATCAATGCGAAAACGTACTTGAGTAGTGTCTTCCATTGGCTCCACATGAATATCTGAAGCTCTACTTTGATATGCATAAACAAGCATCGTTTCAACAATTCTGATTATCGGTGTCTCGTCCTTTTCGTCATCTACCTCTCCAACATTTTTACTAATTATTTCTTCAAACATGGCCGATACATCTTTTCGATATGCAAAAAGTGCTGTTCTGATATCCCTGTCGGTTGCATAATAAATTTTGATTGGTCTGTTTATCTTTTTTTTCAAAAATGTCACACTCAACAAATCGCTTGGGTTACTCATCGCCACATGTGTCGCTGTCTCGTCGATTTTAAATACAATTATTCCTCTGGCTCTCGCCATTTCCTCCGGCATTTTTTCAATTACCTCTCTATCCAAAGACACTTTATCCAAACGAATAAAGGGAACCTTCAACATATCGGCTACCAATACTCCCAAATTTTCATCGGAAATCAAATCTCTTTGTAATAGCATCTCGGCAAAAGGCTGTCCTAACTCTTTCGCTTCTTCATAAGCATCATCCAACAAAGTCTTCTCAATTACTCCCAACTCGGATAAAGACTTGTATAGAAAAGAATTATCAAATATCACAAATTAATCATAACATTTACCCGTCTTTTATCCTCACTATTTTCTTTATTTTTTTCGGCGGCGTCCCAATACTTTGTCGGTTAAATTCAATAGTTCCAAGCCCTTGAGTAAAGTAAATGCATCCTGCATATAGCCTGTTTCATCTGCACTAACCGTTGGAAAAGCCAGATAATCATTTTTGCTACTTCCTGGCATAAAGATTATTGCTTGACCGGGTAAGGCGCCAGGCATTACGTTTCCTTTTCCCATTGTATCTACATACTTGGCAAACCATCCTGGCGCAATTAATATCGGAGTGTTTGTTTCTGCATTACTGCCATCATAAAACATCATCGAACCGGCATGTGGCATGTGTCCTCCAGCCACATATCCTGGTTTTTCCTGAGTATATAGATCATAAATACGGTGCAACCCAAACTCTGGCCGGGAATAGGAACCATGCTTTAGCAACTTATCCGCAAAAGCTCCTGAATACATTGGTTTTTCCACAATTGACCCTTTAGGCCCAATCACCAATTTTATAAGTGATAAATGATGAATCAGTGGCGTATCTGTCTCATTAGCCAGATAAGAACCGGGGGCAATCGGCATTGAATAAATAGCTTCTTTTTTCATAAACTTTGGGATATTACCATATTCCTCATCGGTAATCCCTATTTCATTTCCGTTTGTTCCTCCATTATTTGTTTTTTCTTCTTCAGTTCTTTCATCAACATACTCTTCTCCCATCTTTATTTTCTTTTTCCATCCTCCGGCACGAAGCGATTCACACATCATAATAGCAAGAGTTTGGTCCTTTGCTCCATTGATAATCTCCTTAAATCTATTCAATATATCGATTCTCTGAGGTGAACTTCCAGCATCTATATCGATCATATTACGAAGAAACACCACCAAAGAGTGTGGGTTAAACTCAATCTGCTCCTGGTGATATTTTTTTAACTCGTTAAATCCTTCAGAGCTACTACCCAACCGCGCATTACTAACCAAGTGTAACGTCACCGGTAACCGGGTCTCGATATTGTAAGTTAGTGAATCATACGGAGCTCTCATCTTCATTTTTGAATAAGGATTTTCTACCCATTCTCCGCCAGACTTAACACTGTCAACGGGTCTATCCTCAATATATTCATCTCCACTTATTCTGCTTTTTCCGGCAACCAATATTATTTTTGGTTTTGCTTCAACTTCACTTCTAACTTTTTCCAGTAGCTCTGCCGTCATTCCTTTCTTTTCTACCCAATCCAATAAATCCAAAGCATCATTCGCCATTTTTCCTTGTTCAAAGGATGCAAAGGGATAACTTTTCTCTTTTTGATTTTTTCTTCTAGGCTCAACAATCACCCCTTGTCCGAGAGGATCAGTTCTGGGAGCTCCTAATTTAATTCCAAAACGGTCATTCGGAATTTCTTTTGAAGACCCTTTTGCCGTTCCGGAAGAGATGTAATACACTGCTGTTTTTGCACCGCTATATATTTCTTTACCCACTCCCATTTTGTGAATATGACCACTCATATAGCCATTAGACCGCCTAGATTCGGACACTGAAAAAGCAGCATTCCGCAAACCATAAACCGAATCGTATTTACTTTTACCTGGTGGATTGTGCCAAATCGTTTCCGAATGCAAATAATTATTCGGGAACTTAATATTTAATCTTCCTCCATTTTGCAATATTGGGATTCCAAATCCTTCTGACATCATCATCCATGTATTAATAGTGGTTGCATCTTCAGCCCAACCATTATGCCCCCAATACCCTGAAACCATGGCTAATATTTTTCCTTCATCGGCTAAAGGTCTTAATACTTCATCTCTAATAAAATCTATTTGTTTATGGAAATCAATTACGGTCCTTGCAGTATTTGTATTCATGTATTTTTCCACCAAGCCTTCTACTTCGTCACCCAACAGAACCAAACCAGCGTTATTATTCTTTAATACAAAATCTCTTAGATTGAGAACTGATTTGTGATCAGTTGCCAAGGATCCTATATGCAAATCTGCACCGCAAACCAACATCAATGAATCGTTATATCGGACACCAACAGTAACTTCCTCTCGACCCATGTAATTTCGCTCAACTTTTTGCAGCATTTCTATGGCTTCCAATACCATTCTTCGACTATCTTCAGAAGACGTGTGTTCTGGGTATTCTTTTACGATATTAAAGAATTTTTTGTCTCTTTCTACCATTTATTATTTGAATTATTTTTTTATATCCAACAACCCCATCCTATTCTCCAAAAATTCAAAAAACAATATGCAAATTATGCGGAAAAAGTCTAAAAAATAGCCTCAGTTTACCGCTATATCAAGAAAATTGTCGATTATCACCATCACTTCATCGGCACTGTTACTCACCACCAATTTTCGACGTAGTCCACCAGCCCCTTCAAAACCATGTGCATACCACGTAAGATGTTTTCTCATTATTTCAAATTTGTTACCTGGCAAGTTCTTTTCAAACTCTCTTGCGTGTTCAACTACCACCTTAAGTTTTTCAGTAATATCCGGTTCATATCCGTCTTTTCTCATAACCCATGGGTTTCCAATTGCTTTTCGGCCTATCAGTACTCCATCAAAATCCGATCCAAAATCAACTATTCTTTCGTTTGTTAGTTTCACCTTGTTATCTATCAATATTTTTTTTACATCTCCATTTCCTAAAAACATTGCCCCACTCTCTTTTATTATTTTTGAAGCTTCTCTAAGCACTTCCCAATCAGCCTCGCCTGAATACAATTGTTTAAATGTTCTTCCATGCATTGCTACCACCGGTAATTCTTCACGAGCCAACGCTTTCCACCATTCTCTATCAGGACCAATGCTCCCTATTCTGGTTTTTACACTTACGGGAATTTCCATATTCATATCAGCGACCCCCTTTCTCACCGCTTCAATTACCCCATGTGCTAATCCATGATCCCTCATCAGTCCGGCACCTCCTCCTCTTTTTTCAAGTCCGGGAGACGGGCAACCCATATTGATATCAATTCCATCAAAACCCATCTTTGCCACAATCTTGGTTGCGTTGTAAAAAGAGTCCGGGTCGCTCCCAAAAAGTTGCGCCACAATCGGTTTTTCACTCAAATCAAATCGTAATTCATTCCAAATTTTATGTGTCGTCTCCCCCCGTTTTTCGATTCGCCATAACCCTTCTACACTCACAAACTCGGTATAGATTACATCAGGTTGTCCATATTTTTTTGAAATATAGCGCATCGGTGCATCGGTAACCCCATCCATTGGTGATAGCCCCACAATCGGCCACGGTAAATTTCTCCAAAATCCCTTGGTCATCAGATATTCCTCAAATCAATTTTTGCTATCTGTTCATTTACCAACACTCCTTTATCACACCCCATTGGCTTTCTTTCATTACGAAATGGCCAAAATTTCGGCGTACTTTCACAACCAACCCATACTTTTGCTAAATTATTTTTATATTCAAGCCAAACATTTCGATCATCAAGCAATACTTCAAGATATTGTTTAATCAAATGATCCCTCTCGCTACCCTTAACAATACTTAATCCATACAATCCAACCTTTTTCCCATTGACAAGTACAAGAGTATTTCCATCAGCAATTGATTTAACTTTTGTAGGCACTCCATCTCTATATATTTTCCAACACAAACCCAACAACAAAGCCACAAACAATGCTGTTACTATCCAAACAACATGTCTTACCTTAAGTTTTATCATCTTCACTATTTTAATTGTACCTTAACCAAAAAGAACCTTCATCATTTCTTCAAAAGATATTTGCGATCCATTATCATCCACAAGAGTAATCGTATCTTCGTTCTCGTTTATTTCA
>CAISER010000034.1 GCA_903884375.1 Candidatus Collierbacteria bacterium
AATTAAGATAAACATGGCAATACTATCAACAACCGCTGTGAGAATAGCAAAGAATGAAGTTGTTTGTGGTTTACCAATACTTTGAATTAGAACGGAAGGAATGGGAGTTAGGGCAGTGATCAGGAAATAGATACTCATTATCTTAAGAATCGGATATGCAGAATTTACAACTACTTCGTCTTTTAACCACCAATAAAGAAATTCTTTGCCAACGGTAAAGGATAAAAATATTGCTAACAGACCACAACCAAGGGTAATTAATTCGATGGTGATTACCATTTTTTTAAGCTTTTCAATACGATTTTTTTCCAAAAGAGAGGAACTTAATGGAAAGACAACTTGCGCTATCTGCGATATGATTCCGGCCGCTTTAAGAACTATATTTTGAGGAATTGAAAAGGCGGTAATAGCTGATGCTGAAGCAAGTGAGCCAAGGGCATATTTGGAAATTTGAACATCTGCCTGATTGGCAAGAGTTCCAGCAAAGTTTTTTAGACCGAAATCAATAAGACCTTTGCCCTCTTGTTTTTTATATCCAGGTAGGAATTTTTTCCCTGGAAAAATATGGAGAGCGTAGAAAGTCATATAAATAAAAGTAATTAGATGAAAAACAAGCTGGAGTAGGAATATTATGGCTATATTTGGATAAATACTAGACATTATTGCTGAAAGAATAGTGTTCCCCGTGCCAACAAAAAGAGTTTTTGAATTAAAAATATCAAATCTTTGTTCTGCTTGAGGAAGACTGAGAAAGTGTGAGTTGATGTGATTAATAAAGACTGTGGCTGTAAGAATCGCAATTGTCCAGTTGATCGTTTGAGGGTTTAACTTATCAAATATTGAAAGAGTGTTGGTGAGATAAACAAGAATTCCAAGAACAATGAGGGACAAACATCCGCCTATCCAAAGAAAAAGACTAAATGAAGTTTTCCAGGTTGATATCTTTTCTTCTTTATCGATATTGGGAAGGGAAAGTCGACGAACGACAGCGCTGGAGATACCAAAATCAAATACTGCCGCTAGTGGAATTATTGATCCCAAGAAAAGATAGACGCCAAACATATCTCTACCAAGATTCCCTAAAAGGACAGAGATTGAGAAAAAACTTGCCAAAAGAAGATAAAGATAGCTTCCTAGATTAAAACCTGTATTTTTTATTAAACTTTTTTTTATCGACATGCTATTTCTTCGTATATCTTTTCTATCTGTTTGCCGGTCTTATGACTATCGAATTTTTCAACGGCTCTCTTTCGAGATGCTTGTGACATTTGGTATCTCAAGTTTTCATTATAAATTAATTTTTCTAGGTTTGTCTTAAGGGCTTTTGGGTTGGAATGATGAGAAATGAGAGCTATGTCTCCGCACACTTCAGGAATTGCTCCACTATTTGTAGTGACAATGGGAAGTCCGGAAGCCATGGCTTCTAATATACTTACGCCATACTGCTCTACCCATGTTTTGGTTTCGCGACTGGGAAGGCAGAATATACTTGCTTTTTGGTATTCTTTATAAATATTTCGATAGGGGAGTGATTTTACAAAAATATTTTTATAACCTATTAATTCTTTTTTTAATGGTCCGGAACCAATAAAGGTTAATTTTACTTTTGGATTTTTTTTACTAATTTCCAAGAAGGCCTCCATTAAATCGATAACCCCCTTCTCCGGAACAAGACGTGCAACACATAGAATATTTATGTCATTCGTTTCTTTTATATTTGAATTGGGTTTGAATTTATTGATATCAATTCCCATATTTACCACAATTATTTTTTCCGGATTTACCCCTTCTTTTACGAGTACTTCTTTCGCTTTTTCGGTAACAGCTATAAATCTATCGATATTTTCGTAGGCTAATTTTTTGTATTCTTTTCTTCCCTTGATACTTTCATTATTAAAGGGAATTATTTCCCAAACAGTACTAACAAGATGCCGAACCAATCCCCTTCTCTTGGCCATGATTGCTTGATGAGTGTAGCCATAGTAAGTTTCGGCCACATGAACGATATCGCTACCATTTATAACGTGATTCAAATTGCCGAGTTTTTGGGCGTCAACGAAGAGCCTGTTTAATATTTGATTTTTAAATGGAAAATTTGGAAGGTCTGTCGGTGACCAGAGTTTTACCAAGGGTAAATCGATATCCGATGAAATTGGGTGTTTTGAGGATATGCAGGTGATTACATATTTATCTTTTAAATGATAATAATTTTGCAGTTCAAATGGATTTAGGAAAGCACCTCGAATTATGGAGATTTTCATTTGAGAAAGTATTTATCAAGTGATTTAAGAGTAATATCCCAGGTCCACTTGTTTTTTACATTATTAATTCCATTTATACCCATTGAGTTTGTTTTTGATAATATCATTTTAGTTTTAATTAAATAATCTTTTTCTGTAGGATTGACTAAATACCCCGTTACTCCATTGATTATTGTTTCTCTCGGACCGCCATCGTTTATTGATATTACTGGTGTACCACATGCTTGAGATTCGATTGATGAAAGCCCAAAAGGTTCTCTATATGCAGCAATACACGTCACGACCGATTTTCTATAATAATTTCTTAGAGCAATATCGCTTATATTTTCTTTAATTTCAACTCTTGCTTTCCCAACTATTGATTTTAGATGCAAAATATCTTCCTTAAGTCCTTTCCCTACAAGAATTAATTTATATTTATATAACAAAGAACGTAAAGAATTAATAATAAATTCTTGGTTTTTCACTTTATTAATTCCTCCAATACAAAGTATGTAACGTTTTTTGATTGATTTACCCTTATTAAAAAATTTTATATCTACTCCTGGATAGACAACTTCGCATTTTTTCTTATATATATTTTCTAAAATTTCTTTTGTAAATTTTGAGTTACATATAATTTTCGATACATAAGACACGTTTTTTTTATCAATCCATTTTATGGGGTATCTAAAAATATTTGCAATCTTATTTTTTATACGCGGAGCGTGTATTTTAGATAACTCATAAAATTCTCTTTGGGTTTCTTGGCATAAATAAATAATATTATTATGAGGAATATATCTAACAATATATGGAGATTTGCTGAAATAATCGTGTGTCAAAAAAATCAAATGATATTTTGACCAATCAATTTTCTTTGATATTTTTTTATGTATTAATGGAAGAATAAAAAAAACCCATATATTATGAAGAAAAAATCCATTCCAAGGAGAAACCTTTAACCAAAATAATTTTGTATTTTTTATTTCTTTAGGACAGTTCTCTGATATTGTATAAACATCAATTCTGCATTTACTACGATATCTTTTTATTATTTCAGATAAAGCTCTTAACCCTCCACCTTCGGGTAAATTATGAATTATTGCAATTTTGTTTTTTCTATCCATACTATTGACTTTATTTGATTATATTGAGAATATTATTTAGTGAGAAATACGTTGATGGTAATGTATTGCATAATATTTCTTTTTTTCTTTTCAATTGATCCGACATTTGCATACGATATCGAAACTCCAACATTTGTAGATAATTTTAACAGCATTAATGATAATGTTTGGATAACACATGTTGGTGGTGGACAAATTACACTATTGAATGGATTAAATCTTACTTCTGAAAATAGTCGATATTTTCCTTTTGTCTCGTCGAAAATTAATATTTTTCCACCTACTGGGAATTTTTATTTAAAAGTCAAGTTCAAATACACTGAAACAACGCCATATGGCGTGGGATTTGGATTTGGGAATATCACTCCAGTCTATGGATTGACTTATTATCCATTTTTAGATTCTGACTTTGTTAAATTCCAAGTATGGCAAAGCGTTACTGACAAGTTAAATATTGAAACTCGCCAATGTAATTCTGCTACCGTATGCAGTAATTTAAGAACAAATGTTCTTACTTTGCCTCCTAATTTAAACGAACATTCTATCTTTGTTGTTAACAAAGAAGGTGTTACAAATGTATATTTTGATAACTCCCTCACACTAACTAGCCCATTTTATAATACTAATTGGAGACCTACTGTTTTCTGGATGGGGCATCTTATACAGCTTGGGTCAGAAAATGATTGGACTGATATTAAGATAATAAGTATTGAAACAGGAACAATAACTGAATCTGTTGGTCAAACAAAAACCATTCTCATTCCTGGTTTGGGAGCAAGTTGGGATATTGGGGCAATTCTTACGGGGAATCAAGGTGGTAATTGGGTAATTCCAAGTTTTGTTACTCAGTATGATGGTTTAATTAATTCATTTGTTAATGCCGGATATACAAAAGATACCGATCTATTTATATTCGCTTATGATTGGAGAAAACCATTAAGCGTATTAGCAGATAGATTAAAGAACTTTATTGATACCAATATTCCTCCGGGTGAAAAGGTAAATATTGTTGGGCATAGTATGGGTGGTTTGGTAGCAAGAGCTTATGCTCAAACAAATGGAACATCAAAGGTCAACAAAATTGTGACTATTGGAACCCCAAATATGGGTGTAACCAAAGCATATGGGGTTTGGGAGGGAGCCACTGTTTGGGATGATGCATGGTGGACAAAGATTGCAATTGAATTAACTACCCATTTTGGAGCAATGTCTGATGAAATACAGACAATCAGAACCCTCGTTCCCTCAATCAAAGACCTTTTGCCTACATACAACTATTTGAAATTTAATAATGTTTTGCTTCCATGGTCTTCGTTAACTCAAAAAAATGATTATTTAAATACATTAAATCAAAATATTTCTTCAATTAATTCACTAACAACAGCTATTTATAGTAATAATGTTCCAACAGACAAAATTATTGGAGTAGTCTCCCCTTCTACGGAAGATTTAGCATTGAATAAATGGGTTGATGGTAAACCCGATGGAAATAGTTTTGAACAAACCAATGGTGATGGAACGGTAATCGAAGAAAGTGCAAGGGGGTTATTTTCAAATACTATACAAGGTGTCTGGTGGCATGGAGAGTTGGTGACAAAAAAAGAAAATGTTCAAAAATTATTTAATGTTCTTGGCTTGGATACCGATAAAGCATTAGAGGGTTATTACGATAATCAAAAAAATGTATTTGTAGCTTCATTACAATCACCAGGTGTGTTGGAAGTATGCAATATTGATATTTCGAAATGTAACGATCAATTAGGGTTATATTTTCCGGATAATAAATTATTTATTTTACCTGGATATAACAATGAAAATTTAATCGTTCGAATAACAGAAGACGGTACAAAGGGTGGTTATAATCTTCATTTAGGAAACATCAATGACTTTTCAAACTGGAAAATTATTGGCGGTAATTTGAGCTTAGATGGGCAAATCGATTTATACAATGTAGCTAGTGATGGTCAGAGCGTTTCTGCTGAACTGGTTGACACCATTGCTCCAACTACACCTACAATAATCGGATTCCACAATCCGGAATTACTGTGCGGAGGAATAACTAATTTAAACTCTGTTACTGTTGATTGGACAGATTCAATTGATAATCGTAAAGTTGTCGATTATGAATATTTCGTTGACTATCCACTTGGTTTAAATAGAGGTCAGTGGAATACTTTTTTCACTAATACCGAGTATCGAGGGTCTTTGAATGAAGGTGTTCATTATATTAAGATTCGAGCAAGAGATAGCGCTGGGAATTATTCTCAATGGTCAAATACATGCAGTATAACCGCAGACTGGACCGCCCCAATTGTAAATATTTCTTCACCCATTCCTGGTACATATATGCAAAATTTTCTTCCGGAATTAAAATTTACGGCAACTGATAATATCGATACCGAACTAACAATAGATACATCTGGTATGCCAAATAGTTTCGGACAGCATACTGTAACGGTTACGGCAACTGATGATGCCGGAAATATTGGTTCCGCTTATGTGTCATATATAATTCAAAATCCCCCTTCCAACAAAGAAGAATGTAAGAAGAATGGATGGACATTATTTGGATTATTTAATTTTAGAAATCAAGGTGATTGTGTGAGTTATTATGAAAAATTTGAAAGACTGAACTCTTTTGTTCATATATTTACAAATTTCTGGAGATAGTTTATTTGTTGTGGTCGCGACAGGAAATCGCCTTTCGGTAAAATTCTACTGAATTTTCCTTTAGGCCTGGCTCGGCACCAGTCGTGCCTGTGCCTTTCGATTCCGTCTCGACTTGATACACAATAGTCATACCACAAGGGTATGACTGTTGTGGTCGCGACAGGAATCGAACCTGTGACCTCTGCAATGTGAATGCAGCGCTCTAACCAACTGAGCTACGCGACCAACTTGATTTAATTTTTTAAAAGGTACTGATCAGTCTTTGACTGAAACTGAGCTACGCGACCAACTTGATATATTATATCAATCGCATTAAACTGAAATGATGTCTTTTGTCAAAAAATTTATCCATGTTATTTATGAGTTTGTTGAAGCTTTTGTAATTTCTGCTTCTGTTTTTGTGGTTGTTTATCTATTTTTGATGCAACCGCATCAAGTTAAAGGAAGTTCGATGTATCCAACTTTTTTGGACAAAGATTATCTATTAACTGACAAAATTACTTATAATCGGGCCAACCCCCGTTTTGGTGATGTAATTGTTTTTAAGGCACCAGTAAATGAAAATTATGATTTTATTAAGCGCGTCATTGGGCTTCCAGGGCAAAGCGTGATGATAAAAGATGGTCATGTTTTTATCGATGATAAATTGCTTGATGAATACTATCTAAATAGTGATGTTGTGACCAATCCAGGGCAATTTTTACTTGAGGGAGAAAGCTATGTCGTGCAGCCTGGAGAGGTTATCGCCTTTGGCGATAATAGAGACCATTCGTCAGATAGCCGGGATTGGGGTCCTGTTCCTGATCAAAATATCGTTGGGAGGGTTTTCTTTAGATACTGGCCAATGAATAGTGTAGGGGTAATCTCCAATCAGACAAAAGCTTCCAATTGATTTAATATTCCGAAAAATTATCCGGATCTTTGGGAACTACGTTTTCAGTAGGATCGTATATGGTAGATTTTTCCGGCATTGGCTCAAAAGGATTTGAGTAGGTATTTTCTGTTGTCGATGAGCTATCTTTGGAAGTGTCCGTGGTTTCTTCTTCTGCTATCCTTTCTTGTTTTTCCGGCTCTTCAGTTTTTGGCACTCCGACTATGAGATCGTAGATTTTTTGGATTTGTGTTTCTGTTTGCTCGGGATTCCCCTTGAGGACGATATGAATAGCTGTTTCAACTCTTGATCTGCGCATTTTAACGTGAACATTTTCCCCTATCGAGTTGCCGATTGCCGTTGCCATACTATCTATAGAATCATTAACTGTTTTTGTATTAAAGCCGTCGGATGGCTTGGATCGGTGCATGGTTTTTTTGAAGCGGCGAGAAAGTTCTTCG
The DNA here is from genome assembly GCA_903884375.1 of Candidatus Collierbacteria bacterium. Lineage (GTDB taxonomy): Bacteria > Patescibacteriota > Microgenomatia > UBA1400 > MFAQ01 > UBA2277. The sequence goes on from CAISER010000034.1 coordinate 7,373, forward strand.
GCGCGTCTCACAGAACCTCCCTCACGTAAAATCATTTTGTATGCTTCTATCATGGCTTGAGTGTCGGGAATGGCAGCAAGGGCACGTGCGTGACCTTCAGTAATGACTCCGGTGATTAGTCCATCCTTTAAGGCATCCGGAAGTTCGAGAAGACGAAAAGTGTTGCTCACATAAGCCGGACTTTTGCCGATACGAGTACAAATATCAGAATTAGTTAAGGAAAATTCATTAATGAGACGTTCAAAAGAGTTGGCTCTGTCTATTGGATTTAAATCCGTTCGTTGAACATTTTCAACGATGGCCATTTCCAACATTCCTTGTGGAGAAGTTTCAATTATTCTAACAGGAACCTCGGTAAGACCGGCAAGACGACTGGCTCTCCAACGTCGTTCTCCGGCAATAATTTGATATCCTGCGGGTGTATGGGCAACGACTAACGGCTGAATAACACCGTGAGTTTTAATTGAGTCGACAAGTTCGGATAATGATTCAGGCGTGATTACACCTCTGGGTTGAAGAGGGTTGGGTTGAAGATAGTCAAGTGGTAATCTTGCAACCTGTTGATCGTCTGCCATTTATTTTTTTATTACGTCTACGTATTTAACGCCGTTTAACTTACGGAATTTTACATTTCCAGGGGCAGTCGCATATACGGTAAAGTCTCGACCTTTACTAGTATTGACACCAGGGTGAACTGCCGCACCACGTTGTCTAACGATTATTTGGCCGGTTTTGATTTCTTCTCCACCAAAAATTTTAACTCCAAGTCTTTTCCCAGGTCGTTGAGCGTGTTGTCTGGTCGCTCCACCAGATTTGACATGTGCCATAGATTATTTATTGTTTTTGTAGAACTATTATTTCACGCTTAACATCCGCATCGGGACGAGAATAAAATATTCCGCGTTTGACGTGATTGTAACTTAACAATAGCTTCCCGTCAATTATTTCACTCGTCTTATATACTTTTTTGCCGTCATCAAACCAAGGGAATATCATCACGACAAAACCACCCGGCTTGAGCACTTTCAACCAATCCTTAAGACAACCTAGATAAAGTTTTTCTAGACCGGGAACAATATAACGTATTTCATCAGGTCTGAACTTTGATTTACCCAAAAAAGGTTCGGTAACAATAGCATCGATATCGGTAAATTTTCCGGAAAGATGGGTGGCATCAAGTACTTCTATCTTGGCAGAAAAATTCATTGATTGTAGATTTTCAAAGGTGTCTTGAGCTTGGTTGGCTACGATATCCGCTCCGGCGATTTGATAACCAAGTTCAGCTGCTTCAACCAAGATTCTTCCTGATCCGCAAAACGGATCGACAAGTGTCTTTCCGTGTGGCGAAAGAGGCACTAAATTTACTAAACTTCTGGCAATTTTTGGAGGAAGCATTCCGGCTCGAGGATCGACATGGGGCATATGACGATCTTTTTTTATCCAGTGTGAAAAATTGTGGACCCAAATCGTTTGCCAAACCTGATTATTATCGATATCTAAAAAGAATTCATCAATTTTATGTTTTTTGTTGATGACCGGAGATATCCCAAACTCATCTTTTGGAATAATAAAACGACCTTTTTGGAGATTATCTTTAATTTCTTGATGAAGTTTGTTGGTTTTTTCTTTTTTTCCGAGCAAACTGATGGAAAAATTTTTTTCTTTGATTTGTTTTGAAATCGACTTAGCATCGGAGCTTATATTTTCAAGAAGAACAGCAAGTTTGATACTAGATCCTAATTTTTCGGCTATTGTTTTTGCCTCATTAATATCAGCCATCTCAAAATGATAGATATTCGGAAAAATTTGGGTTGCCTTTTCTATTTGAACGGCAAGTTCCTCTGCCGCCAAGGTGTTGTTGGCTCCGACGAACAATATGAATTGCATTTGTTTAAAGATTGATAGCCTTGACGGTAAGGTAACTTTGCGATTGTCTGTGACCCATGACTTTTCTGTATCTAGATTTGGCTTTGAATTTGGCTACACGGATTTTATCACCCCTTCCAATGCTTTCCATAACGAGATCAACTGAGGCTTTTTCGACATATGGTTGACCAATTTTGGTTTCTTTTCCGTCGTGGGTAAGCAATACTTCGTTGACCTTTAAAGTGTCCCCAATTTTGGTTTCGATTTTTTCGGCTGTAATTTTGTCTCCTTGTTTGACCAAGAACTGTTTTCCGCCAAGTTCAATGACGGCATATATATTTTTATCTTCCATGTGCGAAATTATATCTCAAAGGGGGTGATTAAATCAAGCTGACGAAGCTGAAGGCCGATGAGTATGGCAAAGCTCAAAAGAGAACTTCCTCCGTAGGAAAAAAGAGGAAGCGTGATTCCAGTTACAGGCATCACCCCTAAGTTCATTCCCACATTTACCATAACTTGGAAACCAAGTATTGAGAAAACAGATAACGAAAGAAGTGATTCTCTCTTATTCCTGAGGGCCTGTCCCGCTTGAAGGCAGCTTTGAATAATGATGAAATATGCACCGAGAAGAAATGATGCGCCGATAAGGCCAAATTCTTCGACAAAAGAGGCAAAAACAAAGTCAGTATGACGTTCAGGCAAAAAATTAAGATGTGATTGGGTTCCTAATTTGACTCCTTTGCCAACAATACCGCCCGAACCTACGGCAATGGTGGCCTGAATAACGTTGTATCCAGCTCCTTTCGGATCTTTATAAGGATTGATAAACGTTTCAATCCTTTGTCTTTGGTATGGTTTTAGCAACTTTGACTCAAGAGGAATGGTAAAAGCAAGGAAAATTACGGCAAAAATGGCAATCTTTTTGATATTGCCAGTAAAAATTAATAAGGCTAATGGTAAACAAGAAAGAGTGAGCGCAGAACCAAGATCGGGTTGTATAACGACAAGAATAATAGGAAATATCGATAAACCAAGAAATTTAAACAAATCTTTCCATTTGCAAATTTTATTTTGAGATAGATATGATGAATAAAAAATAGCGAGAAGTGGTTTTACTATTTCCGAAGTTTGAAGATTAAAAAAACCGAGATCTATCCAACGAACTGAACCACGGATATTCTTTCCAACTATTAAGGTCAGAAATAGGAGCAATATACTTAAAAAATAAAGTATTCCCGATAAACTAAAAAAAGTCCGGGTATCAAACCTTGATAACATAAAAACAATAATTATTCCAGCAACCGCGAAGGCGAGCTGGGAATAAAACAGGTCAGGAACGGTACTCCAAATTGTAATCAACCCCAAAATAAGAATCATTAGAGTGGCAGCTATAAATAAGCCCTTGTTTGGACGCATGTTAACTTGATCTTACAACTTTAAGCTCTTGTCCCTTAATTATTTTGGAAATGAGAGCCTTACGCTTGATATCGTCTTCGTATTTTGTTGGCCAATCAGGCATTTCAATTATTATTGTTTCATCCAAGCGACAATTTGCCTGTTTTCTTGCTTCTTGAATTGCTCTTATTAGCTCACGAGCCTTTCCTTTATCTTTTAGATCAGCTGTGATGTTTAAATCATATACGGCTGATTCTTCTCCATTTTCCAGTATTACCTCTTCAACATTTAATTCCTCTTTAATTAATTGAATCAATTCTGGTTCATTGATTAATGACGAATAATTTCCTTTTACTGTTATCGAAGCAAGTGCCTGTTTCACCGGTATACTAATATTTTTTCGCTCTCCATTTCCCATTTCACAAATTTTTCTAACCATAACCATCTTTTCTAAAAGTTGGTTATCGATAACTTTTTCATTTTCGATAGTTGGCCAATCGGTAAGATGTACAGATTCCTCTCCTGTAAGATGCCGATATAAATATTCTGAAATAAAGGGGATTATGGGTGCGGAAATTTTAAACAGTATTTTAAACACAAGAGACATAGTGGTATAGGCAGTTTCTTTGTCGTTTTTATCCTGAGCACTGGGACCGACACGATCTCTTGAGCGGCGAATGTACCATGTTGATAAATCGGTAATGAAATTTTTCAATGAAGAAACTGCCTTGGGAATTTGGTATTGTGACAAATTATTGTCCATTTCCAAAACAGTTTGGTCTAGCCGGGTAAGGATCCATCGATCAAGACTTCCGGGTTTATGTTTAAATTCCACAGTTTGTTCCCAGTTTTCAAGAGAAGCATATGAAACGAAATATTTGTATGAGTTCCAAAGAAGCATTAAGGTCGTCTTAAGTTCGTTTGACCAATCTTCTTCGGAAACGATAATGTCTTGACCAAAAGCGATAGAACTTCCCATGAGATATAGTCTTAACGAATCTCCCCCAAATTTTTGAAGAGAGTCTTTAGGATCCGGAAAATTGCCAAGACTTTTACTCATCTTACGCCCATCAGTTCCCATAATTACCCCACTGACGATAACATTTTTGAATGCCTTCGAGTTCATGATGAGATTACTGACTACATGAGTAACATAAAACCAGGCTCTTAGTTGACCTGTGTACTCGGTTATGAAGTCTGCCGGGAAACTATTGTTAAACTTTTCAACATTTTCAAATGGATAATGGACTTGAGCAAAAGGCATAGATGCCGATTCAACCCAAACATCAAGAACCTCGGGGACACGCTTGGCTTTTTTACCGCATTTCTCACAGACTAAATATATTTCATCAATGGCAGGACGATGAAGATCGGTGACTTTTTTACCGGACAATTTTTCCATTTGAGCAATAGATTCTGGAACTATCCTTTCACCACACTCGCATTCCCAGATAGGTAAAGGGGTCCCCCAGTAACGCGAACGACTAATACACCAATCAGGCGCTGATTCAATTCCTAATTTAAATCGGCCATCTTTAAAGTGTTTGGGTACCCAATTAATATCTTTATTAGTTTCAATTAATTTTTCTTTAATATCTTTAATATTGATATACCAAGCTATTTGTGATTTATAGAGTAAAGCGGTACCGCAACGATGACAGTGAGGATAGCTATGGGTAATTTTTGTGCTCTTTAATAATAAGCCTCTATTTTGTAAATCTTCGATTATGTATTTGTCTGCAGACTTAAAATATTTTCCTTGCGCAACGGTTATTTTTGGATCTAGAGTACCGGTATCATCGACTGACTCCCCCATTGATAGATTATGTTTTTTCCCAAGCTCGGTGTCATCTTCACCGAACCCTGGTGCGATATGAACAATACCTGTACCATCATCCATGGATACAAAATCAGCAGAATATACATGATAATCTGCTTGATTCGATTCATAGTAAGAATATAGTGGTTCATATTCTTTGCCAATAAGTTCTTTACCTTTAAATTCTTTTAAAATCGTTATATTATCTGTTCCGAGTGCGGCCTCGATACGAGCTTTGGCAAGAATATACTGAACTCCTTCTTTCTCAACTAAGATGTAAGTATCTTTTTCAGAAACTGCCAAAGCAAAATTACTAGGTAGGGTCCAAGGGGTGGTTGTCCATGCCAGAAAATATTGATTTTCTCCTTTTACCTTCAATTTGATAAATACCGATGGATCAGTAACATCTTTATACGAATTATCCATGGCAACTTCGAAGTTACTAATCGGTGATTCACAGCGAGGACAAAATAACGACACTCTTTTCCCTTTATAAACGTTGTTTTTTTCGTATAGTTGTTTGAATACCCAGATAACCGATTCCATGTAATTTATATCCATGGTGCGGTATGAATTTTCCATATCTACCCAGCGACCAATCTTATCGATATACCACCCCCATTCGGAGGAAACATCTTGGACATATGTTTTACAAGCGGAAACAAATTTATCGATTCCGAGAATTTCAATCTCTTTCTTGGAATTAACCTTTAATAGTTTTTCGACATTGTTTTCAATAGGAAGGCCATGGCAATCCCATCCCCAGACCCTATCGACATGTTTGCCTTTCATGGTTTGGAAACGGGGAATGACATCTTTGATAATTGATCCCAACAAATGTCCATAGTGTGGCATTCCGGTAACAAATGGAGGCCCGTCATAAAAACGAAAGGTGTCTTTGGTGTCCCTTTGAGAAATAGATTTTTCAAAAATATTATTTTTCTTCCAATACTTGATTACCTCTTCTTCAACAAGAGTTGGTGAGTACTGATTTTCAAGCGGTTTTATTTTTTTATTTATCATATTTAAAAAAATCCTGCTAAGCCAAAGGCTTACAGGATTAGAGTCATTTACCCTTTTGGTATATGACGGTACCATCTAATGATTTTCTTGATTTTGGCTGTTACGGGCTGACCCGGGAAGTTCTAGTATTTTCTTCTTCCAGCTTACCGAGTGATTGCCCGGCTCAAACGCTTTTGACTAAGTTCTAATTATATCAGCAATAGGTGTAAGATTAATTTAGTTATAAATATAATAAACAACATGA
>CAISER010000035.1 GCA_903884375.1 Candidatus Collierbacteria bacterium
AAAAAAATCGTATTGAAAAGCTTAAAAAAATGGTAATCACCATCGAATTAATTACCCTTGGTTGTGGTCTGTTAGCAATATTTTTATCCTTTACCGTTGGTAAAGAATTTCTTTATTGGTGGTTAAAAGACGAAGTAGTTGTAAATTCTGCATATCCGATTCTTAAGATAATGAGTATCTATTTTCTGATCACTGCCCTAACTCCCATTCCTTCCGTTCTAATTCAAAGTATTGGTAAACCACAAACAACTTCATTCTTTGCTATTCTCACAGCGGTTGTTGATAGTATTGCCATGTTTATCTTAATTCCCATATACGGAGTTCTTGGGGCGGCTTATGCCACCTTACTGGGCTCGATACTGACAGTTCCACCATTTCTTATCGTTGCCTCGATACTATTTGGCAAAGAGATTAAGAAAACGCTTAATCAGGCATAGTTAAATCTTCCCTTTTTAGGTTAGAATATAGCTTATGAAATCGAAGGTTGCTGCCATAATTTTAAACTATAAGCATCTAGAGGATACTCTCTCGTGTTTATCAAATCTTAAAAAAACTGACAAAGGAAAAGAAATTTCATATTATGTTGTCGATAACTCTCCTTCCAAACTAACAGAAATAAAATTTGCTAAGTCTTTTAAGGATATTACCTATATTCCTTCACCTCAAAATATTGGATTTGCAGGGGGAAACAACCTTGCTTTAAGACGAATTTTAGAAAAGGATTTTACCCATGTTCTTATTATTAATCCCGATGTCACTGTTGGAAAGAAATTCTTTTCTCCCTTACTAACACATTTTTATGACCCAAAAGTTGGAATCGTTGCTCCGGCAATTGTCCATACACAAAAAAATATAAAAATGTATGGTCTTGAAGGGAAAGTAAACTGGAAACTAGCCAAACCGGAACATCGAAATATAAATAATTTAAAATCAAAAAAACCAATTAATTGTCAATTCGTTACCTTTGCCTGTGTATTGATTAGTATTGATAATATTAGAAAAGTTGGTCTCCTTGATGAAGGCTATTTTATGTATTTTGAAGATGTTGATTACTGTTTATCATCCAAAAAAGAGGGTTATAAAATAATTCTTGATCCAAATGTCCTTATTACTCACGAAACTTCATCTTCTTTTAAACATCCAACTCAAAAATTAAAAATTAACTTTAAAAGTCACTTTAGATTTATTTATAAATGGTTAAATCCAATAAACCGTTTGATTCCCTTAATTTATATTATCTTTTTATATCCCTATCTCTATTTATTGTGGTCTTATCATGAACACAAGTACAAAAAATAGTAAGGTAGCCCAAATCGGTAAGGTAGTAATTATTGGACTGTTCTCTATCATTATCGTCAATATAAGTAACCGCATTTATTCATCCCCCTTTGATTTTGATGAAGGTGTGGGGTTGGGATTAGTTAAAAATATTCTTTTATCCGGAAAATATTCAACTTATGAAGCCATTTTTGATCCTGTAATTACTGTTGGTCCAACTGTTTATTTTCCCGCAGCCCTGACTTTATTGTCTGGAAATATATTTTTCCCAAGAATAGTAATTCTTATTTATTCACTGGTTCTGTTATTTGTTGTCTTTAAGAGTTATCTGGAAAATCAAAATTCTAAAATATTATTTCTTTGTCTAGTATGTTTAACTCCCTATTATTATTATTTTTCCTCACATGTGTTGGGGGAAATACCCGCCATCACCTTTTCTCTTATTGGACTCCTCTATTTAAGTCAAAAAAAATATTTGTTATCGGGGACTTTTCTGATTTTAGCTATTATGACAAAAAATATATTTCTTATTTCTATTTTTCCGGCAATATATCTGCTCTATAGCCAGAGAAAAAACTTGTGTGTAAAAAATATTATTATTTTTTTACTTCCTTTTTTTATTATTACTGCCTTATGGGAACTATATAGACTACAAAACTTCCATTATTCTTTTAATGGCTATGCAAACAATTTATATCAAATGTTTCGTTACAATAAAGGTCTATCAAGAAGTCACCCGGAACTATTTATGGAAAGAATTTCTATGCTTGATGGTGCTTTTGGTCTAAACGGTTTTGTTTTTTTAATCTCAACTATTTTGATTTCAATTTATTGCTTTATTAAAAATCATAATATTTTAATCAAATCGTTAATTGTCTTTACGATTACCTATCTGATATATTTTTTTATCCTAGGATCAACTACCTGGTATCGTCATTTCTTCCCCACAATAATATTGTTTGTTATTGTTATATCTTCAATAATTGATAAAATTCGTTTTTCAAAATACTCTTTAATTCCAATACTCGCTGTAATTTTGGTGGGTAAATTAATATTAATTGATAACTCAAAATATATCTTTCAGCAAAACCTTTTACCATTATTTGATCAAACAGGAAAAAGATTATTTTTAAAATCACCACTTCTTGCGGAACAGTTGGAAACTGCAAAATATATTTCAAGCTCTTTACACAACGAGAAAATTTCTGGTGTTGTTTGGTATAACGCGCCAGAGATATCATATTTATCAGGGAAACAAATACATAGAACACCTGAAGATAGGGGGAATATGTATTTAATCAGTCATCCTTTTGGTAGGTTGCTTGTCCCGGAAGTAGATGCAAGAATAAGTAAGTATCCTTTTAAAGAGTCAGTATTTGAAACATCGTTCTATAAAATCTATAAAAAATATGAATAATGATTCCAATCGTTTTAGTAAACTCGATGGTTTAAGAGGGTTGTTGTCACTTGTGGTATGTTTAAACCACTCTTTTTTAGTTGTCGCTATTCCCACCTTTGCTAATGTTTGGCAACAAAACCCAATTATTTTTCATAATTTTCAAAGTAAAGTACAACAATTATTCATGCTTTTGGGGAATGGGGGTGCTGCAGTTACACTTTTCTTTTTGCTTTCCGGTTTGGTACTTGGCCAATCTATAGCCAAAATTAAAATGAATTCTATCGGTATTGGAGGATTCCTGATAAAGAGAATTATTCGGCTTTATCCGGTCTATTTATTTATTGTCTTTATCACTTCTTTATATATGAAATTTGGATTTAGATACGAAACTTTCCTTCACTCATCTGCATGGTTCAATTGGTGGATGAATTTTGAAATAACACTTAAAGAATTATTTATGAATATGTTTTTTATTCACACATATTTTGGAGGTGTAACATGGACGCTAAGAGTTATTCTCATCGCTTCTTTTATCTTTCCGGTCTTTTATTTATTAAACAAAAAAACTTCTTGGTGGCAAGACGTTATAGTTTCATTACTTCTTGTTTATCTTAGTTTTACCTTGTTTAACATCGAAGGGTTTCGTGATCTGCGATATTTATATATGTTTTATTTGGGGTTAATGATTCCCAAGTTTAAAACCATGTTTTCCTCATTACCCAACTGGCTGGTTTGGCTACTTCTTCCCTTTGCAGTGTTAATTCTCCTAGGTTATAGATATTTAACGAATGAATATAAAGGGGGAGTGATTGAAAGTATTATTTCCTTTTTTATCATTGGTCTTGCTGCCTATGGAGACAAAATATCTGCCTTAAACATTTTAGACGGAAAATTTCTAAAGTTTTTTGGAAAAATATCCTACAGTTTATATTTAATTCATTTTTCCGTTCTTTATTTTTTAGCAAAAATAATGTTTCAAAAATATCCAAATCTACTTTACGAAAATAATTATATGATGATTCATCTTATCCTCTTTTTTGTCTCAACCCTTATCGCTACAGGAATATCTTTCTTGGTTTATCACTTTATTGAGTTACCTTCACACACTTTATCCAAAAAGTTTGGAGAAAAAATATCTAAAGAATGAAAATTACAGCCATTATTATTTCCAAAACGGAAATTATAGACAAATTGGTAATTGATTCCATAAAATTTGCTGATGAAATTATCATAGTCGTAGATTCACCAGTAAAAAAAACAAAAACGATCGGTAATACAAACATTTATTATCATCCACTAAATAATGATTTTGCTACCCAAAGAAACTTTGCCATAGGATTGTCAAAAAATGAATGGGTTTTATTTGTTGATGAAGATGAATATGTAAGTAGTGAACTAAAAAGGGAAATAAATTTACTCAAGGAAAAATCATCTTATTCAGGGTTTATCATTCCTAGAGTTGATGTCTGTTTCCACCAGCCATTACATTTTGGAGAAACTGGACATACTAAGCTTCTTCGTCTGGCTAAGAAAACCTCAGGAAAATTTGAAAGACCTGTTCATGAAAAATGGAATATCAAAGGGGAGATGGGGGAACTTCACTCATCTTTATATCATCACAAGGATAATCTAATTAGTGGATTTATCGGTCGCATGACTCAGTATTCCGGTATTGACGCAGATATTTTAAATAAAGAAGATAAACCATTTACCTATTGGCGATTACTTTTAAATCCAAAGGGAAAATTTATCCAAAACTATATATTTAGACTCGGTTGTATGGATGGTATTGCCGGTTTGTTTTTGGCATATCTGATGAGTATCCAGTCGTTAACAGTCAGAATATTCCAATGGACAAAAAGAAATTAATATTATTTCTTTGGACCCCACTTATCCTCCTGGCGATAATAAATTTATTAACAGTCTTCACTCCGGAAATAGGTTTTGATGCACTTTGGTATCATCTTACTTTACCCAAGCTTTGGTTGCTAAAAAAGCAATGGTATTTTGAAGGCGGTCTTTTGTATTACTCTGTCATGCCCAGGCTAACAGAAACTCTTTTTATTCCTCTTATTAAAATGACAGGCTTTATTGGTCCGAAATTAATTCAGTATTTGTCAGGTATTGGCACCGGAATAATCATTTGGAAAATATCATCAAAATTGAAATACTCTACAGTTTTAAAATTAGTAACAGTATCCCTATTTTATGGAACATGGCTTGTCAGTTGGCAGTCGGGAAGTGCCTATATTGATCTCTTTAGAACATTACTGGAAGCACTTGCTTTGTATTATATTTTGGGTGATTCATTAATCAAGGGAGGCATTTTCCTTGGTTTGGCTATCGGTACCAAATGGCTTTCACTTGGGTCCGTCTGTATTTACGCACTTGTTTTTGGTGCTCCACTATTAATTCCAGCTCTATTATTATCTGCGCCTTGGTTATATCTGGCATATAGTTACACCGGGAATCCAGTTTATCCGTTATTTAGCCCTCTTCTCCATCAGTCTTTATTGCCTGTTACCACGATAATCAATAATATTATTTTTCTACCCATTGTGGCTACTTTTCCATACGATGATTTTCTTTCACCCCTAGTGGGGATATTAATTGTTTTATCGATTATTGCCCTATTCAGTCGTAATAAAATAATTCAAAAAATTTCACTTATCGGTATATTGGGTACTATTTATAGCCTTATTCTCAATCCCCCTTCAAGTAGATTTATGTTGCCGTATCTTCCGGCATTAATTATTTCAGCGGTTTATACTGTCGGAAAACTTAAGGTTAATCTTCAAAAAGTATTTATTTATCTCGCAATCGTATCTTCAATGATTATTTTGGGTATGAGAATATTCGCAATAATTAAATATGTCCCACTTTTAATTGGTAAAGAAACTCAAAATACTTTTCTTTCAAAACTATCAGCAAGACTACCAGATACCTTTATTGATACCGACAATTTTGTGCAAGATAATATTCCACAGAACAGTAAAATTATCATTGATAAACTTCATAATTTATATTATTTCCCTTATAATTTTGATCACACTTCGTGGACAAAAACAATATCAGGTTATGATTATTTAGTGACGAAAGAAACGAAACAAGATGATATAAAAGGGGAGTTGCTTCATACAAACAAGGTTGGCATCCAGATATACAAATTAATTAAATGATTTATTACTTACTGTTATTAACGATATATATTTGGCCATTTGGTCAACTATTGTCATTTCCCCAATCCCCTTTTCCTTTCACAATTTATCTACTGGATATATCACTATTGTTTATCTTAATCGCACTTATCCTATCCCGCCAAAGAAAAAAAATATTTTCCGGATCGATACTCAAATCATTAATGATTTTTTTTGGAATCGTAATTTTTTCATTGCTAATCAATATCAATAGAGTTTCTTGGTCGGAAATTCCCAGCTCGGTATTTTATTTATTAAGAATAATTATTTACCCTTCGCTATTTTTTGCTGTGAGGTATATCGGAATTGAACGTCTAAAAAAACCACTCAATATATCGTTAATAATCTTTTGTTTCCTTTGTATTGTTCAATATATATTAATTCCCGATATGCGTTTTCTAAAAAACATTGGATTTGATGATCATTATTTCCGTTTGATTGGGCCTTTCTTTGATCCAAATTTTACCGGAGCGGTTTTTGCTGCAGCCTCTCTTTATTTTATTGGAAATAATAAGATCAGCTACTCACTTCCCTTTATTGGGTTATTGGCACCTACGGTCTCAAGAGCATCATATTTAGTTTTTGTTGCTGGATTGATATATATTCTTTTCCACAATAAAAAAATAAAGCTATTGATTCTTATTGGCGTTCTTGGAGCAATCATTTTAATGATACCTAAACCATTTGGGGAAGGCATTAATTTATTTAGAACGTTTTCAATTTATTCAAGACTCGATAGTTGGCGACAAGGAATTTCTTTATTTTTTGACAAACCAATTTTTGGTTGGGGATACAACACTTTAAGAAATAATGACGGTTCTCGTTTCCAAATTGACAATAGTTATATATTTTTGTTAGCCACAACCGGGATTGCTGGTTTGTTATCTTTCAGCAATCTACTTAAAGATCTTTTAAAAAACATTAAGAACGTTGGAATAAAAATACTTATATTTTCTTTATTAATCCATAGTTTATTCAACAACTCATTATTCTATATCTGGATATTAGCCGTTTTTTGGTTTATGTCAGCAATTGGTTGGAAAAGTCCTAAGGAGTATAAACAACTTTCAAAGTAGTTTCGTCGCTATTTCCTGCTTTATCGGAAGCTGTAATTTTTATTGTATTTTCCCCACTCGAAAGCATATAGCGATGGACAAAAGCACCTGTTTTATCAACCTGGACAAAGGAACTATTAATGAGTACTTGTCCGCCTAATTTGTTTATATCTCCCTTAATATCAATTACTTGATTTGTTTTTCCAAAATACTCATTACCGTTTTTTGGAGTCGAAATATTTAAAACAACAGGTTTACTATCCTGTTCAATTATGGTTACTTCAGACATACTTTCATTTCCGGCTTCGTCTTTTGCTCTAAATTGAATACGGTTTTGTCCTGAAATTAATAATGTATCAAAAATAAAATAACCGGTACTATCTGCTTTTGTGAGTTTATCAACGCTATCATTTAATAAAAGTTCTACGTTTGCACCCGCCTCGGTAAAACCATCAATATATAATTTTGCGCTATTGGTAGCATCCGGTAATGCCGAGATAACTGGAGACTGGGGTGGAATTATATCTTTTCCAGTTTCAATACGCTCAACTCCATTTCCGGCGATAAGATTCATAAATAAAGGCAATCCCCATTTAAACATTATCACTATAAAAACGATGGAAAGAAAAATATAAAAACGGGATCGGTTTTTATATTGAGATTGTTTGTATCTTCCTGGCATATTTAATCTTTAGTATAATCCATCTCAGACTTCAAGCGGGTATAGTTCACCGGTAGAATGCTTCCTTCCCAAGGAAGAGAAGTGGGTCCGATTCCCATTACCCGCTCACAAAAAAGTCAGACCCTTGTGGTCTGACTGTTTGATAAGTGAGCTGAGGAATCGGACCTGACGGAGCCAAGCTCGTAATGTGCCAAAATCTTCCTATTGTTGTAAATGTTTAATATTAGCGCTAAACTTTGGTTGTAACACCAGTTACATCATGAAGTTTATCGTTGTATTGTTTATTTCGGTATTGTTTACAATTTTCATAGGTACCCTTGCGAAGAATTTATCAAAATCAAATAATAATTCCCTTATTTCTCCTTTAGTTGCCGATACTATCAACAATACAGGCAAACAATCATTACTAGGGACTCAGGTGTTTGTAAACAATTACTTTAATTACAAAATTAAACATCCATCAGATGTAAATATTAAAAACATGACCAACGGAGATGTAAGTTTGCAAAAAGATAAATCAATTAATATTTCTATAACACAACAAACACTAGCAGGGAATAATACGATTAATACAGAAATTGAAAAAAATATAGATCAAAAAAAGAATCGGTTAAAAGATCAATTTAATCTAATAAACAATATTTCACCTATTGCCATTGATTCATCCACAGCACAAACATATACATCAGAAGAAAAAGGTGTGATTTATACCTACTATTATGTTCCGCAAAATAATAATAAATATTTAATAATATCTAACTCATCACCGAACAATGGAAGCCGTGATTACTTGATATCAGAAGAAATAATATATTCATTAGATTTATTACCTTAATTCCTCTTCTTGGTTTACAATAATTCCGTGATCGATATAAGCTATACCGTTGTCCGCAAAAAAGGAATTACCTCAAGTATTTCAATCAGCGTGTCGGGGGATAAAGGAGTCGTTGTAAGAGCTCCTTTTTGGATGACAAGAGGTATGATAAATAATTTTGTGCAAGAAAAAGCATCGTGGATTCATAAAAACACCAAACGATTACACCAAAATAAAACAGTCAAGCAATATATTAATGGCGAAAAACATCTTTATTTTGGCAAAGAATATCCTCTTGAAGTTATCTTTAATTCTACAAATAGTAGATGCAAAATAGAAATAATTGATGAAAGAATTCGTGTAGAGTTATCGGAAAAAGTACCATCAGAAAATATTTCAAATAAAATTAAGGATGCCTTGCTTTATTGGTATTTGGAAAAAGGAATCGAAGCTATAACTGAAAAAGTTAACTATTTTTCAAATAAAATGAATGTTAATTATCAAAGAATCGATTTAAAAAAGGTAACAACCATTTGGGGAAGTTGTTCTCCTTCAAACAAATTAAGTTTTAATCGAAAATTGGTTATGGCTCCACACGAAGTAGTTGATTATGTAGTAATACATGAGGTTGCACATCTTGTACATCGGAATCACGGACAAGAATTCTGGAAGATGGTTGAAAGCTATGACAAAGAATACAAAACACATCGCAAATGGCTTAAAGTTAATCATCAACTTCTTTCTCTTTAGCAAAGAACATCTAAATTCATAATCGTGATATTAAAAAATATTACCGGCAATAAATTAATTACATCAAAAGCTCAAAAGGCCAACACTTTTTGGGACCAGTTGTTGGGTTTATTAAATAAGCGCAATTCTCGTTTCCTAATCTTCAATACTCGTTTCGGTATTCATACATTTTTTATGAACACAGCAATAGACGTTATACTTTTAAATGGGAATAATCATGTTATAAAAATCAATAAATATTTATCACCAAATCGTCTATTTCTCTATCACCCAAAATATTTTACAGTTATCGAATTACCAAAGGGCACGATAGATAAATTTGATATTCAGATAAATGATAAAATTTCAATTGAATGAAATTGATAAGTAAACGAATTGTTTTTAATTGCCAAACAATGTTTATTTTATTGTTTGTTGTGTTTAGCTTGATAGCTTCCTCCAATCCGTATTTCAAAATTGACTTAATCATATCTAGATTAATTCAAAATATTAACTCAAGCGTATTTAGCGATGTAATGTGGTTTGTCTCTTCAATCGGGAATCAACCATACATGATAATTATTGTTGGCCTAATTAGTTTTATTTATTATGTTAATAAATTTAAAAAAGAAGCCGTAATCAGCTCACTAATAGCGGCAGGCAGTGCCTTGTCGGGTTCGTTGATAAAGGTAATTATTGGTCGTCCAAGACCGGAAGCGAATTTGATAAACGTTTCAGTATGGTTATCAGATAAAAGTTTTCCCAGTAATCACGTTGCGGTATTTACCTCATTTTTTGGATTTATTCTGTATTTGGTATTATTAAAGACAAAATATATCGCTAAAAAGAGCCTTCTATCAGTTTTTTTGATTATATTAATAATGGCCATGGGTATTTCCAGAATTTATCTTGGTGCCCATTGGGCAAGTGATGTGTTGGGAGGATATTTACTGGGAATTCTTTGGTTGATGTTGGCAATTAAGCTTTATAATTCCACTAATGGCAAAAGATAAATATACCGCCATATGGATTTCTCACACTTCAATAAGTGATTATTTAAAGTGCCCAAGGGCGTATTACTTAAAAAACGTATATAAAGATTCCTCAACCGGACACAAGATTCAAATAATGACACCTTCTCTCGCACTTGGTCAGGCTGTCCATGAAGTGATCGAGTCTTTATCAAATTTACCCACAAAGACAAGGATGGAAGAATCATTGGTCCTAAAATATGACAAAATTTGGGAAAAATTCTCTGGGAAAAAAGGAGGATTTATCAATTTAGAAGAAGAACATAAATTTAAAGAAAGAGGAAAAATCATGCTAAGAAGGATAATGGACACCCCCGGACCAATAGCTAAATTGGCTGTTAAAATTCAGCAAGAACTTCCCCATTACTGGATATCGGAAGATGAAAATATAGTCTTATGTGGAAAAGTAGATTGGCTTGAATATGATCAAGAATCAGACTCGGTTCACATCATAGATTTTAAAACAGGTAAAAAGAAGGAAGATGATGACTCTCTTCAATTGCCGATATATCATCTTCTTGTCCATCATTGTCAAAAAAGACCTGTTACCAAAGCCAGTTATTGGTACCTGGAAACAGATAATAATTTGACTGAGAAAAAATTACCTGATTTAAAAGAAGCTCATCTTAAAATTATTGAAATAGGTAGAAGAATAAAATTAGCCAGAAAATTAGAAAAATTTGATTGCCCTGAAGGACGGGAAGGTTGTATTCATTGTCTTTCAATGGAAAAAATTATCAAAGGAGAAGGGATATTCGTTGACTCAAACTCTCAACGAGACGTCTACATACTTCCTCATACGGAAGCAGAAACAGAAGTGTTAGACAGCATCATTCTTTAAATTTGCTAAAATTGCTTTATGACAGATAAGAAATATTGGAAAAAAATATTGATATTAATCATTATTTGTTGTTTTATTGGAGGATTAGGTTTTGTTGTATGGCATGTTCCATTTGTAAAAGAGTGGATATTAAACTTGCCGTTTGAATTCAATTAATAAGCTGCGATTGCCACCCCAAAAGTGTTTTGAGCATAAACACAGCCAAATACATACTCTCCACCTGCCAACAATGATCTATGACCCAAAGTGTTCTCCCATGCTTTTATTGCCTCTGAAGGTGTCGCGTAACCTTGAATAAGATACTCGCTGATATTATATTTTTCGGAAATCCATTTTAGATCATCTCTTTTTAAAACAGGAACAAAACCAGCATGTCCATCAAGTTTGCCCAATTCAAGTAATTGATTCAACCTAATCGAGGCAATGGTACACAACTCATCGGCTTGTTTTAAAGGGTTAACTCCCATCTCAACTCTTCTTTTATTAATTGACTCCCATAGTTCTATACCTCCCCATGACGCTATGGGTTTTATAATCCTTTTTGTTATTTTTTGTGGTGAAGCCAAAATTACATAAACATCAACCCTGTCTTCACTATTTTTGACAGCAATGCCAATATCTTTAAAGTCAGAATGTTTCAAAGTACCAGCCGAAGTCGTATTATTGTTCCAAAAAGCTATTGGGTCATTGCTTTTAAAAAAGCTCATTAAAAACAATTCGCCGACAAGATTTGCTTCATAATTAGCATTTTTCAGAACATTTTCTCTCGTAATCCCAGTAATTGAACCATCGAAGTCTTTATCGGATAAAATAACAGACAATCTTGCTCTTGCTGATTGGTTTAATTTAGGATTATTGATTAATTTTGAGTATCCTTCCGTCTCTCGTTCTGAATTAATTTTTGAAAGAATGCTTTCCACTGTCCAATCAGGAAGAAAGTTGATATTTTCATCACGCTGGATATAAATACGCTGTTTGGGTAAATCGGTTAGAAAATTTACAATATTTTTATTCCTAATAACAAAATATCCGAAAAAAAATAATAATGCAATTAATGTAATCAAGAAATATTTATTCACTATTTTAAGTATATAAGAGAATTAAGTAACTTTAAATTATATTCATAGAAACACCTTGATATAATTACTTATGAACATAATATTCAATCCACAAAAAATGACGATCAGCGATCGTTTAAGGAAGAGGATTGAAACAAAGTTCGAATCAGGCTTGGGCAAATATTTGAAACATTATCAAGAGGATTTAAAAGTAGCTTCTCTTTCAGTAGAGAAAGTGTCACGTTCTGGATATGAAATAAAATTCGACATGAACTTACCTGGATGCCCAATCAATATCAAAGATACACACAAGGTATTGTTGGATGGCATTATAAGAGTAAGAGATAAAGCCCAAAGGCAGGTACAAAAATATTTGGAAAAACTCAGAAGATATTAATCAGTTTTCAACTTAATTGCCTGCATTGGGCATGATTCTATAGCAATTTTAACGTTTGCTACCACTACTTGATCTGAAAAATCTGCGTTTGGATTCTGAGCAGCCTTTCCGTCTTTTCCGTATCGAGTGCTAATAGCTCCTTCGGTAATATCTTCACACATATTACATCCGATGCATTTATTCTGGTCGATAATAATTTTCATAAATCAAATTGTAACCTGAACTGAGGATATAATCAAAACATGGAAAATATAATTAAATGTCCAAAATGTGGTGAGGTAATTGAAATAACTGAAGCTTTAAGTCAATCAATCAAAATTGATCTCGAAAAAGAACTATCAGAAAAAATTAAACAAAAATATACTGAGGAAGTAAAAACAAAAACACATCTTCTTGAAGAAGAATTAAAACTCAAAAACCAAAAATTGGAAGAATCAAGAGAGGCAGAGCTCAGAATAAGGCAAGAAAAACTAAAACTAGAAGACGATAAAAAATCTTTTGAGCTTGAAAAGCAACGCCAACTCGATGAAGAAAGAAATAAAATTCGTAAGCAAACTTTGCTTGAAGCAAATGATTCACACCGGCTCGAAGATAAAGCCAAAGATAAAAGAATCAATGATTTGCTAAATGCGTTAGACGAGGCAAAAAGAAAAGGTGGCCAAGGATCACAACAGTTACAAGGAGAGGTATTGGAGCTTGATTTGGAGGAATATTTAAAATCAACATTTTCTCAGGATGACATAAATCCGGTTGGGAAAGGAGTGCGCGGAGCAGATATTAGTCAAACTGTCAGGACTAGCCTTGGAACGGTTTGTGGCATCATCCTTTGGGAATCAAAGCGAACAAAAGACTGGAAAGATGAATGGACAACGAAACTTAAAGATGATTTACGAGCCTCAAAAGCCAATATACCGGTGATTGTAACTCAAGTTCTTCCAAAAGCTCTTAAATCTGGTTTTGGCTATTATGAAGGAGTCTGGGTAACTGATCCAAAATACCTTCAACCATTAGCTGAAATACTTCGAAAAAATATAATTGATGTTGCAAGAGAAAAACACAACAGTAAAGATCGGGGGACAAAAGCCGATATTGTTTATCGCTATCTTACCAGTGATGCCTTTGTCCAACAAATTCAAAGCATTATTGAAGTTCATCAAAATATGCAAGTTCAGATTCAAAAAGAAAGGGCAGCTTATGAAAAACTATGGAAAGAACGAGAAGCACAAGCAGAAAGAATTCTCATAAGTACGGCTGGAATTTATGGAAGTATTCAAGGAATCGCCGGTCAGTCATTACCTACAGTTAAAGGCCTTGATCTGTTGGAAGCGTCTGAGTTATCTTGATAGTTTTTGAAAAACGCCAAATTGTAAAAATAAAAAGGTTTTGCTAACAAACGGTTTAAAAAAAGGAATGTCTTTTAAGTAAATTAAATATTTATGTGGAGTTTCTCCTCTACTTTGGAAAATGCCTATTTTTTCCATCAATAAACAGAACCAATCAAGATGGGGAGTAGGAGTAGTCAGAATTAATAAACCTTTTGGCTTTAACATATTCTTGATTTCCTTAAAACAATTAACATGTTCAACCATTTCAATAGCCACAACAGCATCATAAT
The DNA here is from genome assembly GCA_903884375.1 of Candidatus Collierbacteria bacterium. Classification (GTDB taxonomy): domain Bacteria; phylum Patescibacteriota; class Microgenomatia; order UBA1400; family MFAQ01; genus UBA2277. The sequence continues at coordinate 14,097 of CAISER010000035.1, forward strand.
AATTCTTTTCGAATTTATAATTAACTACATTACCAATAATGTCAGCTGGCTCAGATAAAGAAAAACCAACCACTTTATAACCTTTTTTCCTCAAAAAATTGGTAAACCACATATTTCCACAACCTAAGTCTAAAATTCTCATGCCTTTATTCAAATAAGGCATTATCATCTTAATTTTAATTGCTTGGGCAAACGTCATGTGGCTATTATAAGTTAGAAAGAGGATTTCTTATTTCGAAGCAAAAGCGGATAAAAATACATTAATGTACCCGTAATCGACATCACTATTAGAAAAATACTAAAAAGTGGACTCACAATGTTGTGAATAGACCTCAAAAATAATAAATCGAAAGGAATTTTATTTACCATCCTGGGATATTTTAAAAATACTCCTGTAAACGTCATCATCAGTGTTGATATAGTAGTAACGATAACGAGCAATCTGTGTACTAATCTCGAAAAACTGTAGATATTCATTTATTTATTTTCTTAATGTACCAATAAGTAATAAGGCAAGATCAGAATTGGCTCTTGGTCCATGTTTCTTTACAAAATTATATGCAGTAGTAGCGTCCTTCCCGCAATATTGAGCCATTATTTGAGGTCCTCCAGAATGTATTGAAAGATAATTTGTAACGTTATAAACATTATTATTTATTACATACCAACAATCATTATTTGTATTGTGTTTTGCAACGTCAGAAAGTGAGAAAGAACTATTTGATTGTTTTGAAATAGAAGTCGAAAATTGAACATTAGGTGATGTTTTATCGTTGGTATCTTTATTGTGACTGTTATTTATATAAACAAAGACAACGCTAACAACAAATAAAACTGTCAACATTACTCCAAATTTAATTTCCCACGTATCTTTCATAAAAATAATTTTACCTTATTCGATAAACCGTGTTAGCATAACCTTACATGAATTATCGAAAAACCAGAAATATTTTCGACCCCGGCTCACCAGAACCATTTAAACTTAGTCGTTCAAAAATTGAACTATTTACCACTTGTCCTAGATGTTTTTACATGGATGTTCGTTTAGGAATATCAAGACCTTCAACTCCTCCGTATACTTTGAACTCAGCAGTGGACAATTTATTAAAAAATGAGTTTGATTTATTGCGGAAAAACGGAGAAGCTCATGAATTGATGAAAAAATATGACATTGATGCAATTCCTTTTCGCCACAAAGATCTTCCTTTGTGGCGTGGCGAAGTAAAAGCATTTGAAGGAGCCATGGTTGTAGATGAAAAATCAAATATCATGGTGAATGGTCTTGTTGATGACATATGGGTAAACCCCAAGGGAGAAATAATCATTGTAGATTACAAATCCACCAGTTCTGTAAAAGAAGTGTCTCTCGAGGACGAGTGGAAAAAAGCTTACAAACGTCAGATGGAGATTTATCAATGGATATTTAGAAAACTTGGCTTTTCTGTTTCAGACACCGGTTATTTTGTTTATGCCAATGCCAAAAAGAATCTGCCAAAATTTGATGGCAAACTTGAGTTTGAAATGACCATTCTAACTCATAAGGGAAACGATTCGTGGGTAGGGGAAACACTTGTGGATATGAGAAAAACTCTTGTTGGTAACAATATTCCTGCTGCAGACAATAGTTGCGAATACTGTGCATATCGAAAATCATCAGTAGATACGGTTTCTAAGTGGAAAAACGATCATAAAGGGTAAAATATACCGATGGATTTACTTGATTTTGATTTTGTATTACCTAAAAGCTTAATTGGTCAAACTGCCATTGAACCGCGAGATAGCTGTCGTCTTTTGATGTATCAAAGAAATTCAAAACAAATATCTCATCATGTATTTGGAGATTTAACGAGAATACTGGATGATAACACTGTTTTAGTTTTAAACGATACAAAAGTTTTCCCAGCAAGACTTTTTGGTGTAAAAAATACTGGTGGAAAAACAGAAATATTGCTTCTAAAACAATTATCACAAAACTGTTATTCGGCAATCGGTAAAGGTAAGAATAAGGTAGGCACAAAAATAGTTTTTTCTCCTGACTTATCAGGAGAAATAACAAAAAACAATGAGGGAGAAGTCGAAATAACTTTCAATCAAAGTGGCTTTGCTTTGATAGAAAAAATTGATCAACTGGGTAAAACCCCCCTACCTCCATACATTCAATCTGTTGTTAAAGAAAAAGATTTACGTATTCAATATCAAACTATTTATGCCAAGGAAAAGGGGAGTGCTGCAGCTCCAACAGCTGGATTGCATTTTACTGACAAACTACTAGAAAAGCTGAAAGATAAAGGAGTGCAGATAGAAAAAGTAACCCTTCATGTTGGTCTGGGTACCTTCAAACCGGTTACGGAGGAGCAGGTCATATCAAAAACATTACATACGGAATGTTTTATCGTATCCGATGAAACAGCCAATAATCTAAATGAAGCCAAAAAGCTTGGTAAAAAAATAATTGCCGTAGGTACAACATCGTGCCGGTTACTGGAAACACTTTCAAACCAAGAGGGGATAATAACTCCCGGACAAGGTGAAACAAATATCTTTATTCAGCCAGGATACAGGTTCAAGTTTGTCGATGGATTAATTACCAATTTTCACCTACCCTCTACTAGTTTGTTAATGCTAGTTTCTGCTCTTACATTATCTCCAAATACCTCCGAGGAATTAAAAAAATTTTCCGACTCCCCGATTGGTATGGTTTACCAAGAGGCTATAAAAGAAAAATATAAATTCTTTAGTTTTGGTGATGCGATGCTTGTTCTTTAAGTTTTTTTCTCATCTCTTCTGCCAATCTAACCATAAACCTTACATTATGTATTGATGCCAGTCGATAATAGGAGAGCTCCTTGGCCTTGTACAGGTGTCTTAAATAGCCCCGTGTATAACCATTGCGGCAAGTATAGCAATCACAGCCATCCATAATCGTGTGTAGGTCGTTTGCAAATTGATTATTATCGATATTTAATCGGCCTTTGGGAAACTCGCTATCAAACTTATCACCTCGAATTTCTCCATAATAGAGTGAACCATTTCTGGCTAATCTTGTAGGGGCAACACAATCAAACATATCTATCCCTGCTTTAATAATATCCACTATATTTTCCGGATCCCGGCCAAGACCCATGGTGTAAACCGGTTTATTTTTTGGCAAAAGTTTTCTAATCCAATCCACAATTTCTAAAGTTTTTTCCATATTAAAGCCAATTGTTTCTCCTCCAATGGCTACTCCATCAAAGGGGAGTGAACAAATATATTTTGTGGCTTCTTCTCTTAAATCTTTAAAAATACTTCCCTGGATAATACCAAATAATGCTTGATATGTTCCTTGTGCACTCGTTCTTTTATTCTCCTCCCATTGTTTAACACATCTTTCGGCCCATCGGTGAGTTCTCTCCATCGCTTCTTTGGCATATTTGTACTCGGATTGATCGGGAGTACACTCATCAAAAGTCATAATAATGTCGCCACCTAAGTCGCGTTGGATATTCATTGATTTTTCCGGAGTAAATTTATGTACTTCACCATCCAAAAAAGATTTAAAACTAACGCCATCTTCGGTAATTTTAGATAATGACTCATTGTGTGCACCCAACCCCAAAGAAAAAACTTGGAAACCTCCACTGTCTGTAAGCATGGGTTTATTCCAGTTCATAAATTTTTGTACACCTCCCATATTATTTACAAGCTTTTCTCCAGGACGAAGAAATAAATGATAGGTATTGGCCAGAATAATCTCTGCTTTGCTATCCTGGATATCTGCACTATCCAGTGATTTCACAGAAGCAGCTGTTCCTACTGGCATAAAAACCGGTGTGTTTATTTCACCCCTATCGGTATAAATTATCCCGATTCCATCTGAATCTTTTATAAAATTGAAAGCCATGGAGCCGAGAGCGAGGATCGGACTCGCGACCTACGGTTTACGATACCGTCGCTCTACCAACTGAGCTATCTCGGCGATACTTGTATTGTACCCGAAAAGATCCTAACTCAGGAACAAAGTGTTAAAATACAACACACTTTAACAACTGGAGGAATGTGATGATGGTGAAGACAAAAAAACGTACAGCAACAGAAATAACTTGTGTAATAACCGAAAATCAATTATCTGATTTATTAATACACCTTATCCCAATTGAAATTGCAACTCCCTATCGTAAAAAAATAATCATATCTAGCCCAATGAAAGATGAGTTTGGTACTAAATTCGATAATTGTGCTACTCACATAATAAGCGCTAATGTCCTATTCAGGGGGAAAAGCACCTATGTAGAAAAGATTGTTATTGAACCCACCAAAGGAGATAAATATTATTGTGTTCTCAGGCTAAACAGTTGAAATATCTATCTATCAAATATTTTGATTCCTTTACCGTCCCACTTTCTGGGGCGGTTTTTTGTACTCAATCTTCCTATGGTAGATGTACCTATTTTTGTAGCTGGGGAATCGTAATCTTCGTATTAGCAAAAATCATATCTGGATTGGGGAAAAGTGCTTTGTTTGCCCAGTAGATTTTTGGCCATTGATAGCCATCTCCATAAGCGCGAACGGCAATATTCCAGTATGAATCGCCTTTTTGAGTAGTATATTCGCCTATCGAAATAGGCTCTGTTGATTTCACTGTAGTCGTAACTATCGTTTCGGATTTTTCGACAACAGTAATCTTTTTAGCTTCAACTTTGGGGATTTTTAGCTCTTGTCCTGCCAAGATAACACCATCTCCTTTTATCTTATTTTCTTTCATGATATCTACATAGTTATATCCAGAACGATAAAATTTTTCGGCAATATGCCAAAGATCATCACCCTTAATTACTTTATAAGTTGCAATAATTTTGTCATTTTGTGTGTCTGAAATAACTGAGTTAGCCGCCTCTTGATCAGTAAGAAGTATTCCTTGCCAGGATTTAAGATTTGATGTACGGAAATAATTAAAAATTAAACCGGCAATTACAACAACAACTATTCCACCCATTACGGTGCTTATAGTGTTCTCGTTCAGTTTGAAAAACTTTAGGATATTTTTAATTCTTTTTGATGCATTCTGTCCTTTGCTCATATATTTACATCTTATAGAATCTTTATTTGTTGTCAATAGTATGTTTAGGTTGTCATTGTCATAAATATTTGCTTAAATCAACTTAATGGAAAACAATACTCAAGAGACAGTTGAACCTATCAAAGAGTCCTTACCACCAGCTTCCGAGCCCCAAGTTGTTCCCCAGCCACCCAAATCTTCCAGTAAACTTCCGCTTATTGTTGGCGTTATCGCCTTAGTTCTTGTCTGTAGTGGTGCTGCTTATGCCTTTGGTAGTAAGCAGCTAATGAAAAACATTATTTCTACCAAATCATCTTCAGTTACCCAAGAAACACCATCGGTTGAGCCGACTGCCACTCAAACACCCCTATTTACAGGCCAGCTAAAGCGAATTGATCAGAATCTCAAAATTTTTAAACAAACAGAAAGCGATGCCCTCAACTTTGTTGAAAACAATTTTGTGTATTATGAAGCAGGGAAGTTTAATCGTGGAGAATTATCTGGATACACCCGCATAATTGCAATTAGACCTTCGGAAGGTCCAGGCTCTCCACTTGTGTATGCCCTTGCTACAAAAGATTTCCAGACTTATGTCTTAGATGATCCGGAGAGCAAAACCATCAAATATCTCGAAGACAGTTGGCAGAGCCCATATACATATCTTGATAAGTCAAAAATAAGTATGGTGAAAACATTTGACACCGAACTACCCAGAAACATTAAGTTGGATGAACAAAACGCATTGTATTTCGAGGATTATTTTATTGATACAGTAGAAACAAACAATAAAGATAAAAACGGTAATAGTATTTACGAAACGATACTAGATACAGATTTCTCAAAATTCCAGAAACTAACCTCTCCGAATGCTAATTTAGCCGTTTATTTCGCTCCATTCCAAGGTATCGCCAGTGGCGCTATCTTAGACGAAAAAAGTAAGGAGATAGAAAAGCTCAAGAAACAGTACATCTTAGGAGACTCCGAGGTGATAGCTTCAGACTCGACAGGTGTACCTGTAAAGTACTCTCTTACAACCCCCTCAAAAGTGATGCAATACATCTCCCAAAAAGCCAAGTACGACGCAGATATGAAAACATACGAGGAACAGACAAAGCTTTTTCAAAACAAGCAAACCACGGTCCAGCCTCAATATCCGAAGTATATTTATCTGCCCAATCTTGGTTTCTTAAGCTCAGATATTGTTTCAACATCAAACAACCTCAAATACTTCAAGGACTATGAAACAGCCATCCCGGGAGCCTGTGCTACGAGTCAGAACACCCGCATTGTCAACATTAAAGATGGGGAGCTAGAGCAGATCGGCATGGTTTCAGATAGACCACTTTTCCGTCTAAAAGACACCAGTAGCCCGATATACACTCTCGCCTATCAAAACAAAATGCAGTATTACGACGGGAGCGGTGCCGAATGGAACGATGAAAATAAAAATATAGCCAAGCCAACGCTTTCCGAGTATGTCAGTCAGAACCCACTTCTTTTCGTGAAAGACTACTGGAATCGCTGGGTAGCTTTAGGTGAATACGACATTATGCTTCCGGGAGGTTGTGGTAAGCCGGTAATTTATCTTTATCCCACAGTTCCGACAGAAGTAACTGTACAGTTTCAAGTTCCCGTCCAGTTCACTACAGAAATCCCCACCTATGCTGGTGCCTGGCAGGTTTTAGCTCACAAGGACGGTACCCTGGTTAATCTCAAGTCTCAGTCTACTGAGTGTGGCAAGATAGATTCCCAGAAAAAGGGCTCGGAATACGCCCAAAATGCCTGTAAAACCAACATCTACCCCTATCTATTTTGGGCAGGAAACGTAAGTTCACAAAACTATCCGGACATAACAAAAGGCTGGGTGATAGCCAGATCCGAATTAAAAGGATTCATCAATGACAAGCTGATAGAAATTGGTCTAAACAGCAAAGAAAAAACTGACTTTGAAAGCTACTGGCTTCCGGAGATGTTAGCCAAAGACACCCCATATTACCGTCTTAGCTTCCTTCAGACTGGTGAGCTAAACACTTTATTCCCGATGGAGGTAACCCCGCGCCCAGACACCATATTCCGTATTTTCCTCGATTACACACCACTTACTATTAAGCCAAAATCGGAAATTCAGCCACAAACTCTTAATAAGCTTATTCGCAACGGCTTTACCTTAGTTGAGTGGGGCGGCTTAAAAAGAATATAAAAAATGACCGTCCACAGGGGACGGTCATAATCAAAACACTTAAACTAATTGTTAGTTCAAAGCACTAAAGGCTTAACCATTCCCGCCTTCTCACGTTCAATTGCATGATCGTAATGTTTCTTGTCTATCAGGGCAAGATCTCCATTGTTAGCTGCGAAATTTGCTAAGTGGTAGTCGTGATGGCAAAAAAATATCCTCCCATAAAGGGAGGATATTTGTTTAGCGGGGCTGAAGGGGCTCGAACCCTCGACCTTCCACGTGACAGGCGGACGCTCTAACCAACTGAGCTACAGCCCCAGCAATGTGTATTTTATCGCTTATAGGGGAATATCGCCACTCCAAGTTCGTTTTGAATGTAATACGCTAATAAAGCTTACTCGTCATTTTATCAATAATTAATCAATTAATGATATATAACCCTTCGTTTCCTATTATTTCTACGCCTGGAATGGCTAATCCTTTATAGTCTTGATATAATAGCCTAGTTAAATCATCTTAACGTTTTTACAGAATGGTTTCAAAGTGATGATTGCTTTGAAAGAATTAGAAAGGAGCCAGAAATGGCTGTTCGTTTATACGTGGGGAATCTTCCCTATAGTGCTACCCAGCAAAAACTCCAGGAGATTTTTTCTCCCTTTGGAGCATTAGGTGAGTGCACAGTTATTTCAGATAAATTCTCCGGCAGGAGTAAAGGATTCGGCTTTGTCGAATTCGAAGACGCAGAAGCTGCAAAAACCGCCATCGAAAAGATGAACGGAACCGACCTCGAAGGTCGCAACATCATCGTCAACGAAGCTCGTCCTAAAGAGGATCGACCTGCTCGAAGTTTTGGAGGCCGCTAAAATTGGCTTTTAAGCCGTCTTTGACGGCTATTAGAAAGGAAAACCGCCAATCTCCCCAAGAAGAGAAAGGCGGTTTTCTGTGCTTAATATATATTATGAAAATTGTGTGAAATATAGAGTAATTAAATTACCCATAAAATAATTATGGAAATTTTACTCCTAAATAATTAAATAAACCATGCGAGTGATAAAATAATATAATTAACATTTACAAATATAATGATCGGATATATTATTTTCGGATTGTTACTTCTTCTTGCTTTTTATGTAGTTTCCCAATACAACTGGTTTCAAACAACAAAAACACGCATTACTGCGGCTATCCAAGATATTGGTAATCAATTAAAACGCCAATCAAGTCTTATTCCTAATCTAGAAAACTCAGCTAAAGGTTATTTAAAACACGAAAAGGGAATCTATGAAGAGATCGTGTCTGCCAGAAAATCCGTCGAAAAAGCGGCTGGAAGCAAAGACATGTCTAAAATTGAAATAGCTTCTGATGCTATAAGTAATTTGATTCCCAAAATTCAAGTGCTTGTTGAAAGCAATCCTGAACTCAAAGGAGTTGAAGTTGTTACTCGTCTAATGGATGAACTTAGAGACACATCAGACAAGCTGATGTATGCTCGTAGAGTTGTCATTGATCTATCAGCCGAATATAACATCAAGGTAGTCACACTTCCCTCAAACATTATTGCCAACATGTTTGGATTTAAGGAACAAAAAGGAATTGTCACTTCAACAGAAGGTGAGCATCTTGAAGTAAGCAAAGACGAAACGTCTGACCCCAAGATTAGTATATGAAGACGTATTACGATTTGGTTTCTGCCAATAAAACACGAAGTGGCATGATTATTGCGGTTTTTATCGCATTTATTACTGTTGCTACATATCTTATTTGCTTCGCTCTTGGATTCGATTTTTCAGCTGTAGGAATTGCCTTAATAATTTCTGGAGCCTTAAGTTATGTAAGTTTCTATTATTCGGATCAGATTATTCTTTCCATTTCAGGAGCTATTCCTGCCAACAAAAAAGATCATTTTGATTATTACACCGTAGCAGAAAATTTATGTCGACCTGCCAAAATACCTATGCCAAAATTATTTGTATTAAACGATTCGGCAATGAACGCTTTTGCCACCGGAAGAGATCCGGAACACGCTATCGTTTGTGCTACTACAGGATTATTGAAAAGATTAAATCGAACAGAACTTGAAGGAGTAATCGCTCATGAGTTTAGTCACATAAGAAATTTCGACACTCGACTAATGAGTATTGTCACAATATTAGTTGGCTTAATTACCTTATTGGCAGATATTCTACTTAGAACCAACATAAGAAATAAATCAGACAAAGATAATGGAAATATCGGTGCTATTTTAATGGTTGCCGGAATATTGATGGCATTATTATCACCATTAATTGCTAAGATAATTCAACTTGCTATAAGTAGAAGACGGGAATTTCTTGCCGATGCAACCGGAGCTTCAATTACTAAATACCCGGAAGGATTGGCAAGTGCTTTAGAAAAATTATCAAATGATAAAGAACCTCTTGAGGCTGCCAATAAAGCAACATCTCATTTGTATATTGTTAATCCTCTTAAAAATCATCATGATTCAATTGGCTGGTTTGCAAGTTTATTTAATACCCATCCTCCAGTAGTTGAAAGAATAAAAGCATTGAGGTCATGATTAAAGGAAGAGTTTTCCAATCGAAAGAGTTAATTGGCCAAAATTATCAAAAAGAAAAATTTATTAATTGTAAATTTTCATCTCAATTGATTAGGTATACCTCATTTGAAAACAGTTCTTTTGAAAATTGTGATTTTAGCAATGCAATTTTACAATCGGCATCTTTTGAAAATTGTGAATTAAAAGAATGTAAATTAAGCTGGATAAATTTTAAAGAGGCTAATATCATTAAATGCAATTTTTATAAATCTATAATCGAAGGTTGTTCGTTTGAAAAACAAAAATTATCTAACTCGATATTTGAATTATCCAATTTATCTTCAAGCTATTTTCTAAAATGCGATATATCATATGGAAATATATTAAATTCAATATTAAATAAAAGCGTTTTTGAAAGCTGTAAACTAAACGGGGCAAATTTTTTAGGCTCAAATATTTGTGGAGTTATATTTAATAATTGTAAGATATTTAAAACAGAAATTGATATCAATGGCTTCATAAATTACGGTCAAACAAACGGTTTCGTATTGGAAACTCAAAAAGCAAATACAGATAGACTATAAATTGATACAATAAAGCGATGCATACAGTCACCGTAACATCAGATGACGTGAAGAAAATTGGCAAACTTGCCAATTTAAAACTTCAAGAAGTTGAGGTCAATCTTTTTGCTGAACAATTTACAAAAACACTTGAAGTTGTTAACCGATTAAACGATATCGACACTAATGGTGTCCAAGCCACTTATCAAGTTAACGGATTATCAAATGTTACCCGTCCAGACGAGATTGATCAATCTAGAATTCTTTCTCAGGAATCAGCGCTAAGTCAAGCCAATAATGTCCATAACGGTTATTTTGTTGTCGATAGATTAATAGATTCTGATGCTGAAGAATTAATATGAAACAACTTCACGAACTAGGCATCAAAGAAATCCATGATGGATATTTAAACAAGAGTTTTACCTGTGTAGATTTAGTAAAACATTTTCAAAATAGAATCGATAAATATAATCAAAAATTAAATATTTATCTAGCTTTAAACGATAACGCACTAAAAGAGGCAGAAACGATTGATAAGGAAATATCAGAAAATGGAATATCAAAACCTTTATTAGGTATTCCATTTGCCGTAAAAGATAATTTTCTCACCGAGGGAATTGAAACAACAGCCAGTTCAAATATACTAAAAGGATTTATGCCTCAGTATGAGTCTACAGTAACTCAAAAAATAAAGGAAGCAGGAGCGATTATTCTTGGAAAAACAAATATGGACTCCTTTGCTCATGGCTCCAGTACCGAGACATCTGATTTTGGACCAACGGTTAACCCTTGGAATATAGAAAAACTTCCAGGAGGCTCGTCTGGAGGTTCTGCTGCCGCCATATCAGCCCAATTAGCCACTGTCGCACTTGGGTCAGAAACAGCTGGATCAATAAGGCAACCATCTGCTTGGTGCGGTGTTACCGGTTTTAAACCAACCTACGGTAGAGTTAGCCGATATGGCGTTATTGCCATGGCCAGTTCCACAGATTCTCCTGGCCCAATTTGTAAGTCAGTTGAAGATTGTGCAATCGTAACAAGTATTATTGCCGGAAGAGATAATAAAGACGCGACAACATGCCCTTCTCCTGTTGAAAAATATTACGAAAGTTTATACTCCCCAGATTTGCGTGGTTTGCGAATTGGAATAGTAAAAGAATATTTATTGCCTGAAATGCGAGACGACGTTAAAAACATAATATTAGCTGCCGCAGATAAACTTAGATTATTAGGTGCAACGGTAGAAGAAATATCGCTTTTGGATCCTCATTACTCAATTGGGGTTTACACTGTCATTCAACGATCCGAAGTTAGCTCTAATCTTGCTCGATTTGATAGTATTCGTTTTGGTCATGATAGAAATTTTTTCTGTGAAGAGACCAAGCGCCGTATTATGCTTGGAACGTATACCCTTTCAGCCGGATACTACGATGCATTTTATAAAAAAGCCCAATTGGTACGCACAAAAATAGTCAACGAGTTTAAAGAAACTTTTAATACATATGATGCCATCATCGGTGCTGTTTCTCCTGGACCAGCACAATCAATCGGTGTTTCAAAAAAACAACCAATGTATGGTGAAATGGAAGATATACTTCTAGAACCATCATCAATTGCTGGATTAACCAGTATCGGATTACCCTGTGGTTATGTTGACGGATTACCTATTGGTCTACAAATAACGGGCCATCAATTAAAAGAATCTACTGTATTAAAAATTGCTGATTGTTATCAAAGAAACACAAATTTTCAATTATTTCCCGATCTTGAAAAAATTCTATGAAAATTACTCCAATAATTGGAATTGAAGTACACGTTGAATTAAAAACAAATTCAAAAATGTTTTGTGGCTGTCCAGCCGATCATTTTGGGAAAGATCCAAACACTCAAACCTGCCCCGTATGCTTGGGGTTACCTGGAGCGCTTCCGGTACCAAATGAAAAGGCAATCGAATACTGTATTAAAATTGGTCTTGCTCTTAACTGTAAAATAAATTCTCAAAGTAAATTTGACAGGAAACAGTATTTTTATCCGGATCTTTCAAAAGGATATCAAATAAGTCAGTATGATGAACCATTTTGCACTGATGGTTACATAGTATTAGATTCCGGGAAAAGAGTTGGCATAGAACGAGTTCATATGGAAGAAGATACCGGGAAACTTCAGCATCTAATTCTAGAAGGCAAAAAGGTGTCTTTGATTGATTACAACCGTTCCGGTGTTCCCTTGGTCGAGATTGTTTCTCGACCTGATATTTCTTCATCAATAGAAGCCAAAGAATATTTAAAAAAAATTCACGAAATAATTAAAGCTATTGGGGTTTCTAGTGCCGATATGGAAAAAGGCCAGATGCGCCTCGAGCCAACAGTCAATGTCTGTCTTGAAGATGAGCATGGTTCCCATTACACACCTTTGGTGGAGATAAAAAACATCAACTCTTTCAATTTTGCTTCAGCTGCTATTGACTTTGAAGTAACCAGACAAACCGAGGAGTTCAAAAAAACAGGTGTCGAAAAATCCGCAACCAACAAAACAACGAGGGGTTACGACTCAATCAAGAAAATTACTTTCCTTCAGCGTACCAAAGAAGAAGCCAAAGATTATCGTTATTTTCCAGAACCAGATATTCCTCCATACATTATTGAAAACGAACTCATCGATAAACTCAAAAGTGAGCTTCCTGAACTCCCAGATCAAGTGATAGTCAAACTTATAGAGAAAGGAATTGAATCCAAATACGCCAAAATTCTTTATGCCAATCCCGAGTCACTAGCAGTAATTAATAAATTTAATGGTGATAGTGAAATTGAGATTCCAAAACTTGCTAACCTAATTGCCAATAAAAAGATTGATATCGCAGGGGATGTGAAAGGAGAGTATCTCAAAGCCACCAAAATTGGGAACACCAATATAGATGAGCTCGAAGGTGTGATCGAAAAAATAATTACTGATAACCCAGGTATTGTTGCCGAGTACAGAAAAGGCAAAATCAATGTTGCTGGTTTCTTCATTGGTCAGGCAATGAAAGAGACCAAAGGCCAAGCCGATCCGCGAACGCTAAATCAAGTAGTTATAAGACTTTTAAATAAATAATCCGAATTTAATTGTTTTTTTGTGTTTTCCGAAGATTTTAAGAATATTACTATTTTCAATCCACTCAATCTCATCTCCGGGCATAGCGATTGTCATCAACAACAGTTTATCGTTCTTTCTTTGAATTAACATATCCACAGAGTATTCACGGTCGTCATGATCTAGGGTTAACTCACCCTTTAACATTGGAACTACACCTATAATTTTTTTCCCTACAATCTCCTTATCGACTTTTATTAATTCCTCACATTCGACAATCTTTTTCCCAGCCAATTCTTCATCTAAATATAATGCCATAAAAAGACAACTGTCTTCTGTGTTTTCATTTTTTAAACGTTCTGCTTCAAGGTTACCTAAATTAAGTTCATTTTTCATAATTTAAATCATATCACCATGTTAAAAAATATATATAAAAACGATATGCTACTTGAAAAAAATAATTCCACCAGTGAAGATAGGTAGTAGTAACATAAAAAAGATGTCAAAGTTTACCCACCTACATGTTCATACGGAATTTTCTTTATTGGATGGGCTATCTAAGATAAGTAAACTTGTTGCCAAGACAAAAGAATATGGTCAAACACATTTAGCCATCACAGACCATGGTGCCATGTATGGGGCAATAGAGTTTTACAAAAAAACTACAAAGGAAGGAATTATTCCCATTATCGGTTGCGAAGTATATTTGGCAAAAAACTCCCGATTTGATAAAGAAAAACAGGATGCAAATCATCTTATTCTATTGTCTGAAAATTTTGAGGGATACCAAAATTTAATGAAGATAGTTACTTTAGGCTTTACAGAAGGGTTCTACTACAAACCTAGAGTTGATAAAGAAATACTAAAAAAATTTGCTAAAGGAATTATCTGTACAACAGCTTGTCCCGCAGGTAGAGTACAAAAGCTATTGGTTGAAGAGAACTATGAAGAAGCCAAAAAAGAACTTCAGGAATACGAAAATATCTTTGGTAGTAAAAATGTATATATCGAACTTCAGAGGCATCATTTCGATCGCTTTGCAATAGCCTCTTCAGTTCCTTTGGAAATAAAACCCAAGTTATTAGAAATGCATGAAAATCATATCAAAGCAGAAAAAGGCTTAATTAAACTTAGTCGCGAACTCGGGATCCCACTTATTGCCACCAACGATTCTCATTATATTAATCAAGATGATGCTGCAGCCCAAGATGCCTTGGTTTGTATTCAATCCGGGAAAATGCTTACTGATATTAATCGCATTCGTTACATTGACACTCCTGATTTTTATCTTAAATCAACCGATGAAATGGTTAAAGAATTTGAAGATCTTCCGGATGCTATCGATAATACTCAAAAATTAGCTGATCGTTGCCAAATAGAAATAACAATTGGCCAATGGTATTTCCCAAAAATTAAATTATCTAAAGGCAAAACAGCAGGAGAAACCTTAAAAGATATGGCATATGCTGGGGCTAAAGAAAAATTTTTGGAAATCACTCCAGAAATAACAGAGCGGTTAAATTATGAACTGGAAACGATTGAAAAGAAAGGATATTCGCCATATTTCTTATTAGAATCAGGAATTGTTAATTTTGCTGACGAAGCTGGTATTTATACCAACACTAGAGGTTCTGCCGCCGGATCTCTAGTATCATATTGTTGTGGTATCACAACAGTTGACCCCCTTCGTTTCCGTCTTCCGTTCGAACGTTTCTTAAATCCTTTTCGTCCGTCTCCTCCCGATATTGATCTTGATGTAGCTGATATTCACAGAGATAGTCTAATAGCGTATTTGGCTGATACTTATGGAAAGGAAAAAGTTGGACAAATCTGTACATTTGGAACCATGAAAGCAAGAGCGGCTGTAAGAGATATCGGTCGTGTTATGGGTATGCCATATTCAAAAGTAGATCTAATTAGTAAAACAATTCCTGAAGGTTCACAAGGTTTTCCTATGACATTAAAAAAAGCCTTAGAAATCACTCCTGAACTTAATAAAATGAAGGACAATGATTTAGAAGTAGCCAAACTATTGGAGATGGCCCAAAAAGTCGAAGGTAATGCCAGACACATTTCGGTTCATGCTGCAGCAGTTATCGTTGGTCCTGATGATCTGGTCAAATTTACTCCACTTCAACTAGAAACTGGTGGGGGAGATCGGGTGATTACTCAGTATGAAATGCATGCCAGTGAAGATATTGGATTAATTAAATTGGATATTTTGGGCATATCAAATCTGACAATACTGGCTAATGCCGTCAAAATAGTCGAGGCACTTCATAACGTAAAAATAGAAATAAAAAAATTACCTTTAGATGACAAAGAAACTTATGATATGTTAGCTCGTGGTGAAACTTTTGGTGTTTTTCAAATGGCAGGAGGAGGAATGACAAAGTATTTAATCGATTTACATCCAGAAAGAATAGAAGATCTTATGGCTATGGTTGCCTTGTATCGTCCTGGTCCAATGGCTTCGATTCCGGAATATATTTCAAGGAAAAGAGATCCTAAACAAATCAAGTACTATGTGCCGGGATTGGAAAAAATACTTGATATGTCTTATGGCATCATTACTTATCAAGATGATGTTTTGTTTATGGCCATCGACCTTGCTGGATACAACTGGGAAGAGGCCGATAAGTTCAGAAGAGCCATCGGTAAAAAAATTCCAGAAGAGATGGAAAAACAGCATTCAAAATTCGTTGATGGCTGTGTTGAGTTTGGTCATATTCCAAGAGACAAAGCAGAAGAATTGTTTAAACAAATTGAAACTTTTGCTGCTTATGGGTTTAACAAAGCCCATGCTGCATCATATGGCATTGTTTCATACTGGACGGCATACGTAAAAGCTCATTATCCGGTTGAATACATGACAGCCCTGATGTCCGTAGAAGCAGCCGATACTGATAAAATTGTGACAGCAATAGGGGAGTGCGAAAAACTGGGTATTAGAGTATTGTCTCCTGATATCAATGAATCCCGTACCGATTTTACAGTTGTTGATTTGGTCAAAGATCAATGGTTAACTGAAGGCCGAGCAAAAGAGACGGGTAAGGCCATACGATTTGGGTTATCAGCTATAAAAAACGTTGGTGAATCCGCAATTACAGCGATACTGGCTGCACGTAAACAAGGAGACTTTAAATCGTTTACCGATTTTTTACGACGAGTAGACCTATCAAAAGTAAACAAGAAAGTCGTTGAATCGTTAATCAAAGCAGGAGCACTAGACCGCTGGGGAAATAGAGCACAACTTCTATTATCGCTTCCTATCATTCGAGACAACACGGTAAAACTGCAAAAAGGAAAAGATTCAAGCCAGGTTGGTTTGTTTTCTTCCGTATCTCATTCAGAAGATTCAACCGACCATCTTCCGGATATTCCTGAAATGCCTTTAGATGACAAACTTAAACTTGAAAAGGAATTATTAGGATTTTATTTAACAGACCATCCTGTAAAAAAAATAGTTCGAATTGTAGCTAATCAAATAAGTCATAAAATAAACCAACTTGATCCAACACTTCATTTAAATCAAATGGTTACGATTGCCGGTGTAGTATCGCGAGTAAGACTAGTAAATACCAAAAAAAATAATTCCAAAATGGCCTTTATTACCCTAGAGGACGATACCATGCAAATAGACTGTGTCGTTTTCCCCAAACTTTACGCAGAAAACCCCATTTTTTACACCGAAGATACCGCTTTAATAATAAAAGGAAAAGTTGATAACCGTGATGACAAATTACAAATTGTTGTTGAGTCTGTCTTTCCCATTGATACTAAACAAACTCCGCAAGATATGGTTCACGAAATCTTTGTAAAGAATGGCACTCCAAAAGATCGTCTGGAAAAAGTCAGCAATCTTCTCAAGACCCACAAAGGTGACCATGAGATAGTTATCGCGATTGAATCTGGTAATAATTTAAAGAAGATTAAATTACCCTATAAGGTTGATTTTACGCCAGAACTTGAAAAAGAGGTGGAAAAATCACTCCAAGGCTGATAAAATTACGCTTACTTGAACGAAGGCGCTATAATCAAGCATCGTAGTTAAGCGTCAGAATATATGTACACATATAATCAAGACCTAATAAATATCAGGTAGCGTACTACGAGCGATTATAAGAGGAAACGCAGGAATTTTAGAAATGTAATGAAATTACACTAAAATTCCGAGTAAGCTCTTATGAATATAAATAATTAAACCAAATAAAATGGCAAATCAAATCAAATGGCAAGATAAAATCGAGTTTGGAGTTGGCGATACCATCAAGGTATCTCAGACTATCAAAGAGGGTGATAAAACCCGTACTCAAGCTTTTCAAGGAATCGTTATTGCGATTAGAGGTAACGGCCAAGGAAAGAGTTATATTGTGCGTAAAATTGCCGTTGGAGGGGTTGGTGTTGAGAAAATTTATCCTATAAATACTCCTACCGTAACAGGTATCGAAATTGTCAAAAAAGGTAAGGTTAGAAGAGCTAAGTTATATTATCTTAGAAACTTACTTGGTAAAAAAGCAACCAAAATTAAAGATGTCTTTGTTCGTAAAGGTCAATCAGCTTCAATAGAAGTTCCTCTAGATAACTCAAAAACTGAAATGAAAGAAGAAAATGTTCGACCGGAACCAATCAAGGTTAAAAATGCGCCTAAAGTGGAAGTAGTAAAAGAAAAAAAGGTCAAAAAGGGACCCAAAAAGATTGTTCGCAAAGAACGTCAATTTGTTCGCTAAGCTAAGAAAACCTAAAGGAATCTTTTCCCAAGTAAATAACCGGCTCCGGCAACAATCATCGTTACGATTGAACCCCAAACAATATCTATTACAGCAATAAACCATGGCCATTCTTTAACAGTAGCCCAGTTTGTTAAATCATAAGTCGCATAACAAAAAACACCAAATAGAGCACCAAGCAACAAAGCTTTGTTTAATGAGCCCTCTTTTAGTGAAGGTATTATGGCAAAAATAAGAATTCCGATCACGTATCCCAAATAAAATAATCCAGCAGCAAATAAATTTGGTTTTGGAGACATCAAATAACCCAAATGCTTAGCGTAAAAACTTTTGGCAATTACCATAAGCCAAAAACCATCAACCAATAAATATACCGGTAAAGTCAGAAAATATAACTTAATCAATTGAAAAGTATTTAACATAAGTACACTATACAAGAAATAATAATATTTAAAAAAAGACCCGCATTTTATTGCGGGTCAATCAAACTATTTAACTACGGGAAACTTATTTAACAGGTAACGGACCAATAACCCCAGTTTTGACGATATTCATCCAAACTTCAGGGGTCGGTTCCAACCATTTCTGTGCAGCTGCCCAGCCTTCATTTGTATCCGGGAAGTATCCAGCAGATACTAACCAGGCAATTACATCCCAATCGCTAATATTCAATAGTGTCGGTAAAAGCATAATACCGTCTTTTTGAACAAACCAAGGTCCATAGGTTAACGAACAGGGAACGTATTTATCGACCTGATTATTCTTACCCCAATCAATTAACGGCGTTTCATCCATTTCATAAAACTTTAAGAAATTATGGGTTAGTTCACGCGGTAATATGATTCGGTAGTAAGTTTTATCAAGTCCCTCAAAGGGTTGGGCTAAAATAAAGACGCCTTTAATGTTGTGTTTGCTCTGAGCAATAACCACATACGGAACACCTGCGTCCTTCAAAGTATTTTCGGATACCGATACTAGAGCCATAAATGGTTGGTCTCTAAAGGCAAAAGTATATGAGCCAGTAACAACATAGCCATAATTCTTGCCTTCAAAGCACGGAACGCAATCTTGAGATCCCATTGCCCAAACAATGTTGTGTTCCTTCAAGGGTATCTCGTCAATGTGAGGACCACACAAAGGACATTCTTTTATCTTTGGATTAACATAACAGTTATCAAGTTTATTAATTACACCGCTTTTCTCTGATTTGCCATCGCTAAACAAATAACCAGAATCAGCAACTGCAGTGTAATAATAAGGGGTATTATTGTTATCCAGTGTTATGGTTTGGGTGCCGTGAATTTCTTGACCGTTGATAAAAACTGTTGCGTGAGGACTGGTAATAGACACATCCATCCAAGAACCTATTTTTATGGTTCCACAGGATACTTGAACATTTGTTGATGCCACATTACTCACACAAGAAGTATCTTCAACAATCTTTTTAGAAAATGTATTTTTGTATCCGTCAGGCCAAGTTACCTCGTATGAAACGGTAAAGTCTTCTTGAACAAACGGCATAGTCCATACACCAGACTCGGCAGTTAAAGGCACAGCAACCCCACCTTCAGAAGGTGTGATTTCGCTTGACCATTTATTACAGTCACTTTTTGACGAAATAGGGGCAAGGTGCTCGAGAACTACCAGACATTCATTTGGTTCAGAAAAAGAATTGTATGGAAGAGTAATCGATAAGGGAATACCGGAAGACCAAGTTACAACCACATTACCGGCAGAAATAGGTCCTTCTGTTTTGTATGGGTCAAGCCAAAGCCCGGAAATATTTCCTGAAATTACTCCACCAGCACTGGTATTTGCAGATATATTGTAACCATCGCAATTGTTAATATTTGTTAGGGTTGCTGAATTGGTAATCACTGGAGGATTACATTTTCCAATGCTGTCATTCTCATGTCCAGCTTGGGTTGTGCCATTTTCATAAAAGTGTCCAAGTGCAGCATTGATCGAAACCGTCTGCTCAATGTAGTTTGCTGGATCATCAGCTCTACCGGCAACGTGACAAATTGTTATTTTGCACTCGCCAGAACGATGTTCCGACCAGTTTTCAAACTCTGAATGGGTGTAGGACGTTTGGGTCCAATGATCACCCCAGTCTGAGCTTGTAAACTTTGTCCAAACGACGGTAACAGTACCATTCATTTCTGTTTGGAGAACTCCCCAATCAAAAACACCAACTCCTGTAATGTTTGTTGGACGCCATTGAATGAGAGACGGTCCGCTATTATCTTCGTTATAAATATTAGGAACTGCCGTGACAGTAACCTTCTCGCAGTTTGAATTATCAGAGGCATTTACATCAAAAGGATTCCAAGTAGCCGATACATTGTTCGTCGGTACGAGGATAAATGCCAAGGTAGCCAAAATAAGGCTAATGGAAAAAACGATTCTTTTCATCGAAACCTCCTCAGGTTTAGAACAAAAACTAGACTTTTGTAGTTAAAACCAACATTACATTACGCACATAAAAATATTAATCAGGCACCACCTCCTCTATTTAAAAAAATGGAATTTATACATAATTTATTTCCCGTTGTTAAAGAACAGTTCGGGTAAATAAACTATTTTTTTACTCCACCCGAACCAATTACTTCGGGTGGATTCGCTGTTAACTCCGCATAGCCATAAGCGACCAATATTTAGGCTATGTTTCATAGTTTCACGTAGTATGGAGCCATTATATTAAATGATATAAGATATGTCAATAGAACAAAATAAAAAGACAGGATATGTCAATATATTCAATACTATTCAGCTGTGCACTTATCCTGTAAATTTACGATAGTAATAACCTAAAAGAACTCTTATCGGCCACAATAAGAATATAATTCCCATTTAATTAAATCAATCAATACAAAAAATCCCCCGACAAGCGAGAGATCTTTCATTGTGATCCCGGCGGGAATCGAACCCGCGATATTCAGGATGAAAACCTGACGTCCTAGGCCGCTAGACGACGGGACCAAATATATTAATTAATGGACTCGAAGTCTTCGGTAACTTCTGCTGAAGTTCCTCAGACCGCGACTCGGCAAAATCGTTACGAGTTTGCCTCCGTCAGGTTCGAGTCTATGTCAATCAACTTTTATTAATTCTGCCACAAGGACAGATTTAATAAATGTGGGTCAGCCGGGACTCGAACCCGGGACACCCTGCTTAAAAGGCAGGTGCTCTAACCGACTGAGCTACTGACCCATTGAACGCAACCAACGCACTATTTTACCATAATTAGTCTCAAAATAATAAAAAAATGAGCTAAGATAAAACAATGAAAGTCTTAGGAATTGATCCTGGAACAGGCCGTGTTGGTTGGGCTATAGTTGAACACGATAAAGGCAATGATTCATTGATTAAATGTGGTTGTTTTGAGACAAAATCAAAATCTGAACTTCCCGGAAGGCTTCAAAAAATATATCTTTATATTCAAGAAATAATTACAAAATTTAAGCCTGATGTTTTTGTAGTCGAATCGCTTTTTTTCTCAACTAATGCAAAAACTGCATTTGATGTTGGAGCTGCTAGAGGAGTAATTCTACTAGCGGGAGAGGAAGCAAAGATACCTATTTTTCAATACACTCCACTTCAAGTTAAATCATCTCTTGTTGGCTATGGTCAAGCCGATAAAAAACAGGTTCAATTCATGGTTACAAAAATTCTTCATCTTAAAGAAATTCCCAAGCCGGATGATGCAGCCGATGCAATTGCCATTGCTCTCACTCACATGTTCCATCACCCAAACCCATTAAAAGCACGAAACTAGCCATGCTATACTGGCTATATGATAGGCTTCTTGGAAGGTCAGGTAAAATTCGCAACTATAGGTAAAATTATTCTATTTGCCAATGGTATTGGTTTTACTGTTAATATTCCGGGAAATATTAATTTTTTGGAAAATCAAAAAACTTCTTTATATATTCATACCCACATTAGAGAAGACAATTTGGCTTTATATGGTTTTAATTCTGCTAAAGACCTTGAAATATTCGAGTTATTACTTACTGTATCTGGAGTCGGTCCAAAAATTGCCTTAACGATGCTCACCTCATCGACTGAAAAAAATATTAAAAATGCTATCGTCGAAAGCAATCTTGCCTTTTTTTCTTCGATTTCTGGAGTAGGTAAAAAAACAGCTCAAAAAATCATACTTGACCTAAAATCAAAGCTTGGTAAAGGTGACGTCAACATGGGGAATCTGGAAGGTAATTCTGAGCTTATTGATTCATTAATTAGTCTTGGATTTCAAAAGGGGGAAATTTCCTCTATCTATTCTAAAATAGATAATTCTCTTTCTTTGGGAGCTCAAGTTAAAGAAGCGCTAAAATTATTAAAGAATGACTAATCAGGCGGAAATAATAAATATTCGTCCATCACACTGGGCAGATTTTACCGGTCAGCCACAAGTAGTTAAATCTCTTCAAATTGCTATACAAGCTGCAAAATCTCGGAAGGAACCGATGGAACATACTCTATTATATGGTCCTCCTGGTCTTGGGAAAACAACACTGGCACATATCATTGCCAATGAAATGGGAGTTAATCTCAAAATCACATCAGGTCCTGCTCTAACTAGAGCCGGAGATCTTGCCTCAATACTAACTGCGTTAGAGCCAGGAGATGTATTATTTATTGATGAAATTCATAGACTTAATAAAACTGTCGAAGAAGCCCTCTATCCGGCCATGGAAGACTTTGCAATCGATATAATTCTTGGAAAAGGACCAGCAGCAAAAAACTTAAGGCTGGATTTAAATCCATTCACACTAATAGGAGCCACAACCCAAGCAGGGAAAATTAGCTCTCCCCTAAGGGATCGTTTTGGTATTGTTCACCGATTACGTTTTTATGAACCAACAGAACTTCAAGGAATTATTCTTAAAACTGCCAAAAAATTAAAACTTAAACTAGATGATGATTCAGCCTTGGAAATTGCTAAACGTTCTCGGGGGACTGCTCGTATCGCTCTAAAATTATTAAGAAGAGTTAGAGATTTTAATTTAGTAGAACATGACTCCAAATCAAACTTGGATATCACCCAAAAATCTCTTGCGTTTTATGAAGTTGATAATGAGGGTCTTGATGAAACAGACAGAAGATTGTTGACTGCCATAATCGACCTTCATGCCGGTGGACCTGTGGGACTTGAAACATTGGCAGCACTAATTTCCGAATCTGTAGAAACAATCACGGATCTATACGAACCGTATCTCTTACAGTCAGGTTTTCTCTCAAAAACATCACGCGGCAGAGTAGCCACAGACAAAGCTTATTCACATCTAGGAAAAACAAAAATGGATTAACTATCTATAATATCTTTGTGATTTTTCTTTCAATAATACTAGGTATATTTTCTTATCTGATTTCAGTTACTCCTGTTTTGGCAATATATGATCCGTTGTCTGTTCCCAATAATAAAATCGGTATTCACATTCTATTTCCTGACGAAATTGAACCAGCATCTAAAATAATTAATAATAATGGGAAAGCACAGTGGGGTTACGTTACTATTCCAATCCAAGCAACAGATAGAGACCGAAAAAAATGGCAACTTTTTTTTGATCAATGCAAAAATAATAAAGTTATCCCTATCGTTAGAGTTGCCACTGTTGCTGAAGGTTCAAATTGGCAAGAACCCAATAATTTTGATTTGGTAGATTTTGCTAATTTTTTAGGAGATTTAAACTGGCCAACAACAAATCGTTATGTGATTATCTTTAATGAAGTAAATCGTTCTGACGAGTATGGTGGCTTTGTTTCTCCGGAAAAATATGCCGACATTCTTAATAATGCAATCGATATATTTAAAGCAAAATCAGCTGATTTTTTTCTACTTCCTGCAGGTCTGGATAATGCCGCCATTAACACAAAAACATCATTTAACTGGAGAAGGTATCTTGAAAGAATGTATCTTCGGCATCCTAATATTTTTAATAAAATAGATGGCTGGACCTCACATGCCTATCCTAATCCTGATTTTTCTTCACGACCAGACATATCCGGAGTCAATAAAGTTGACTCATTTAGAACTGATCTTAAATATATTAAGCTTTTCAGTAACAAAAAGCTCCCCGTCTTTATTACTGAAACTGGTTGGTCTAGAAAGTATCTTTCCGAACATCAAATATCGCTTTATTATCAATATGTCCTCACTCATCAATGGAATGACCCAAATATTGTAGCTATTACTCCATTTCTTTTATCTGCACAAGATGGAGCGTTTATGGATTTTAGTTTTAAAAATACCGATGGTGAATACAAAGAATTTGCACAAACCTTAAGTGATTATTCAACAATTGGTGAACCTATACTAACTCAAAAACAAGAAATAATTGAACTGCCTATTATCTCAGCCACAACTTCAGTTCAAATAACGAAATCAAATAATGAAAATTCTTTCACACTTTTAAAAAGGCTTTACAATAGCTTGTTATCTCTAATGAGTATATTTAAATAAATGATTATTCTTCATGGCGAAGATGCCAATAAATCATACGAACGGCTTACCACACTAATTAACGAACTGAGGACAAAACAGGTTGATGTAATAACTCAAGACGCTTCCGAAATCGATCTCACAACTCTCAGACAAGAAATAGGTTCAGCAGGTCTATTTGGATCAGACAAATGTTTTGTAATCAAAAATCTATTAACCGGACAAAAGTCAAAAAATAGTGAAAAACTACTTGTAATATTAAAACAAGAAACTAATCACGAAATAATTTTATGGGAAAACAAGGGTATTACTCCCACTATTCTAAAAAAAATTCCCAAGGCCAAAATCGAATCATTTGCCATTAGTCCGTTAATATTTAAATTTTTAGACTCTATTCGTCCAAATAACATAAAAAATATTCTTCTTTCATGGAAAAAAATGCAAAATGAAGACATCGAGCCTGAGTTTGTTTTTAGCATGATTGTTCGACAAATTAAACTAATGATTCAGGCAAAATCAGGTCCTTCTTTTCTTAAACTCGCGCCTTATCCCACAAGGCTAATATCTCAACAAGCAACCTACTTTACACTTGAACATCTTCTTGATATCTATCATCAACTTTATGAAATCGAAAATAAAATTAAAACAGGTGTTGGTGGTAATACACTAGAATATCTACTCACTAATATTTTTCAAAAAATATAAGTAGTATGATAGGGAAAGAAGGGTTACTAATTAAAAACAAAGAATGATAGACAAAAATCAAAAAGGTCAAGGAGCAGTCTGGGTTATTCTAATCATTGCCATTATTGCCCTTATCGCCATTTGGATATCGAAAAATCCAATCAAACCATCAACCACCTCGGTTTCTGAAACAAATGAAATATCAATATCTCCAAGCATAACGGTTACGGTAACTTCCGCGAAAACATTACAAGAAATCGAAAAATCACTTAAAGACTTAAATGCCGAAAGTTCAGAAATAGATAATAGCCTTAACGACACTCAATTAGATATCACTCAATAACAAAAATGAAGAAAAAATTAATTATCGTTAACAGTGTTCTGTTTACCGGTTTATCTTTAATATATTCTCAAAAAGTGATAGCCCTTACTTTTAAGAATTTAAAAGACACATATATTCCGGTTATTACCACGGCAGTTACTCCTACACCTACACCGACGTCAGTAGTAATAAAACGGCCAACAATTAATCTTCAATTTAAAGTTACATTAAAGAAAACTAACGCCATTAAAGAGATAGATAGACGTATGGAAAGCCTTGGTAAACTCATTGATAAAATAACCGGCATTCAAAGGATAACTCAAACACAAAAAGAAACCTTAATTGCACAAATAAATATTGAAATCACTAAGCTTACTGAGTTAAAAACAGCCATCGAAAATGAAACCGATGCCATTAAGCTCCAGGAGCAAAAAAAATCAATCACTGATTCATATCGAATATATGGTCTATTTATGCCTAAAATTCAAATCATTGCTCATGCAGATAAAATAATTAATATTGCCGAATCAATCTATTTGAAAACAACAGACGAAGGTTTAAAAAAAATAATTACCGATTCAAAAGCAAAGGCGCAAAGCGCAATAGATCTAGTTATAATACTTGAACCGGAAAAATTCCCTGGCAACAAAGCGGAGCTTAAAGAAGCAAAGAATATGCTTCGTGATGCACGAACCAGTCTTAATACGGTATTTTCTACAATAAAAGGGGTATCAAGCATCTAAAACATTCGGGTATCAGAGGCTATAAATAGCATATTAGAATAAATCTGAGTAGGGTGTTTTTGGTGGAGGGAAATATTACTAAGAAAAGTATGATTTTTAACTCTTATACAAACCCGAGAAAGATTCGTATAAAAAATGACCTTAAACATGCTATAATATCCCATATTGTTCTTAAGGCCGAGCATTTAGCTCGTCTTGCTTGACGCTCTCACGATTGTCTAGCTTGTATTTTCCATAGGACAATCGGGGACATTCCCCACAAAATATGCTTAATCAACGCCGTTTCGGTGGTCGTGGCTTTTCAAGTCATGGGTCAAATCGTGGTACCAGCCACACAAATATTAGACGTTCTTCTTTTGGGGTTAACCGAAGATCTCGTTTCATGCCTAAACTCATGAATCCAATGATGTTCGTTCGTCCCGCCATGCCTAATCAACAGGAAGAAATAATTATCCAGCATAAGTTTTCTGACTTCGATATGCCAGAACAGCTAATAAAAAATATAAACAGTAAAGGTTATGTTATCCCAACTCCCATTCAGGATGTAGCTCTCGAAGCTTCTTTAGCAGGAAAAGATGTGCTCGGGTTAGCTGATACAGGCACGGGAAAAACTGCTGTTTTTGCTCTTTCCGTGATAAAAAATATTTTAGAAAATCCAAACGATACGGCACTTGTTGTTGCCCCTACAAGAGAATTGGCTGTTCAGATAAGAGATGAGATCAGGTCATTGTCTGGTGGATTACAAATATATGCCAGTCTTTTTATTGGAGGTTCAGATATCCGCCGTCAACTAGATGAATTAAGACGACGTCCAAATGTCTATATTGGTACACCAGGACGCCTCAGAGACCTATACAATCGTCGAGCTTTAAATCTATCAAACACACGAATTGTCGTCCTCGACGAAGTAGATAGAATGCTAGATATGGGGTTTGTTCACGAAATAACACAGCTTCTTTCTTTTTTACCCAAAGAACATCAAACCCTCTTATTTTCAGCCACCATTGATCAAAAAGTTGAAGGTATCGCTCTTCAGTTTATGAACAATCCAGAAAAGATTTCGGTTAAAACAAATGCGGGATCATTAAATGTCGATCAAAATATCATTAGAGCCACAGGGAAACAAGGTAAATTTGCCGTATTAAGTGATTTACTGTCCAAAGAAAACTTTAGAAAGGTGTTAATCTTTGGACGTACCAAATACGGAGTTGAAGAAATTGCCATTAATCTTCAAAAATCAGGTTTCAATGCCGACTCAATTCATGGAGATAAGAGGCAAAACCAAAGAGAAACAGTATTAAGGAAATTTAAAGAAAATCAAATTAGAATTCTTTGCGCAACCGATGTTGCCGCAAGGGGAATTGATGTTAAAGATATCACTCATGTAATAAATTTCGATCAACCAGCAACATATGAAGATTATATTCATCGTATTGGTCGAACTGGTAGAGCTGGAAAATCAGGCATAGCTCTCACGTTTGTTGACTAAGATAATATTTATCGAACTTGGTATAATCCTGACCAGCACATTAACTTGGTTAGTTAAGTAACATATTCTGTGACATCATAAAGGAGAAGAATGCCAAAAAATATACAAATAATCATTTATTGGATTATGATCGTTGTGGTTATTTTTATTGGTTATTATATTTTCCAAACAATAGTTCCTTTATCTTCCGATACAGAATTTCCATCATCCGCACAGGAGGTAAGGGGTGCGACAACAGATACCCAACTATACTCACAAACTCCATCAAAAGAAGATATCAATTATGAAATATATTTTACAAACCCAACTGAATCATTTAATAACACCGTTGAACAAGCCTTAATAAGTAAAATTGATAGTTCAAAAACTTCAATCGATATGGCCGTATTTGAATTCGATATCGAAGAGGTAGCTCAGGCGTTAATCAGGGCAGCCAATAGAGGTGTCATCATCAAAATTGTCTATGACAACGAATACACCGATTCTGACCCACAAATGAGAGAAATAAGCACTGCAGGAATTTCTGTAGTCCCGGATAATCGATCTGCCCTCATGCACAATAAGTTTTTTATTTTTGACAACACCTGTGTGTGGACTGGATCTTTTAATATCTCAAACAATGCCTCGCTCAAAAATAATGAAAATGCCATCTATTTCTGTTCACCTGAAGCTGCCCAAAATTACACCACAGAATTTGAGGAAATGTATAACGGACAGTTTGGATCTTCTTCTCCTTCCGACACCCCATTTCCTACCTTTAGCATAAATGGCTATACAGTAGAGAACTGCTTCGCTCCCGAAGATCACTGTATGGGAAAAGTCATTAATGCCGTGAATAATGCAAAGAGTTCTATTCATTTTATGGCTTTTAGCTTTACCGACGGCGATCTTGCAAATGTAATGATCGATGATTCAAATAGGGGAGTGACTGTTGAAGGAATTTTTGAAACTAGAGGTGCCGATGCAGAATACTCAGAATGCGGAACTTTACTAAAAAAAGGCTATGACATTCGCCTCGATGGAAATCCAGCCACTTTTCATCACAAAGTAATTATCGTTGATGGAAAGTATGTCATTTTTGGCTCGTTTAATTTCACGTCAAGCGCAGACACCAAAAATGATGAAAACCTATTAATCTGGTACGATCCTGTACTAGCTCAATTCTTTGAACAGCAATATCAACTGATGAAATCACAAGCGGTTGTGCCATCAGGGGAAACCTGTACAAAATAAATAACAAAAAAAGCCCTCCTTGATGGAGGGCGTTTTATTATCCAAACCAGGGGTCGGGATGGTCAGTACCGCCGGAAAGGTTTATATATTCAATTGTTTTAGAAGAAAGGTCACCACCTGATTCAAGAATTTTTAATCCATAGAACATCCAAGGGGCAGGTTGCTTTTCTAATGTATCGGAACGCATTCCTTCATTAAAAGCATCAATCACAAACTGCCTTTGCCATTCTTCTAGGCTTATTTGATTACTCACATTATCCTCCTTAAAGAACAATTAGGAAGATTATAACAAACTAATAGTATTCGATGAATTTATATAATTTTAAAAGACTAATGATACGTATATTGCTGCCTATTTCTTATTGGTATACTCAATGTATGAAGATAAACCCAAATATATATCGTGGTTATGATATTCGAGGAATATCAGGACAAGACTTGTCAACGGAAGTATATTATCAACTTGGTAGGGGATATGCCACTTTTCTTAATCAAAGAAGAATTAGTTTGTGTCCGGTAGGTTGTGACAACCGCTTAACAAGTGAAGTATATAAATCTGCTTTTATAAAAGGATTAAACGAAGGTGGCATTGACACAATTGATTTGGGGTTATCAATGAGTCAAATAGTTTATTTTAGTTCTTATTCCTATTTAACAAAAGGCGGAGCGATGATTACAGCTTCTCATAACCCCAAAGAGTTTAATGGTTTAAAACTTTCAGTAG
Source organism: Candidatus Collierbacteria bacterium (assembly GCA_903884375.1). Taxonomy (GTDB): domain Bacteria; phylum Patescibacteriota; class Microgenomatia; order UBA1400; family MFAQ01; genus UBA2277. The sequence continues at coordinate 43,858 of CAISER010000035.1, forward strand.
GATACTCAGATACAATGATCACCGAGGAAATTCAAGAATTAAAAAATATTATTGAAAAAGGAAAATATTCTTCTGGAAAAGGAAAAAATGTTTCAAAAGATTTATTCCCAACATATCTTAATGAAATATCAAAATATAATAATCTGTCAAAAAAATGGAAGGTTGTTATCGACGGTTGCAATACAGGATCAGGGATTTATTATCCAAAAATACTTAAAAAGGCAGGATGTGAAGTTATTGAACAAAACTGCATACCAGATGGTAATTATCCGTTAGGTAATCCAGATCCTACCGAAAGTGAAGTGCTTGATCGATTAGCCCTAACTGTAAAAAAAGAAAACGCCGATATCGGTTTTGCTTACGACGCAGATGGAGATAGAATGGCAGTGGTAGATAATGAAGGACAAGTATTGTGGATGGATGTCATTGTGGCTTTATTTGCTCAAGATGTGCTTGACTATATTCCAAATGCACCAATTGTCTACAACAATCTTTGTTCGAAAGTGGTATCTGAAACAATAATTAGCCATGGAGGTAAACCAATAATATCCAGAACCGGTCATTCATTTGTAAAATCAAAAATAAAAGAGGTTAGATCACCTTTTGGTGGTGAACTATCGGGACATATATTTTTTATGGATAATTTCTATGGACATGATGATGCGGCTTATGCATCTCTTCGATTATTAAGTTATTTAGAAAGAAAAAATCAAAATTTACACGACGCTGTCGGTTTACTTCCAAAATACTACAGCAGTCCGGAAATTAAGTTAGGGTTGGAAGACAGTATTAAATTTAATTTTATTTCGGACCATATAAAAAATGACCTAATAAATCTATTACCTAATGGCAACATTAATGAAGTTGATGGAGTCCGAATTGACACAGATTTATCTATGGTTGTCGTCCGGGCATCACAAAACGGACCATACATAACAATAAAATTTGAAAGTAAATCTAAACAGGAATATGACTCATTGAAAATAGCTATCGCCAATATTTTTCAAAAATATCCGGAAATTGATTGGTCAACAGGTTCAAATACTTCAGCTTTAAGATAACTAAAACAGTATCTTATGGGAAGAGAAATAATTGTCGGTTTGCATTTTTATCAACCTCCAAGAGAAGCATTTCATTCTTCATTGCAAGATATATCTACCGATTCAAAAAATCAAAACTGGACAAAAATAATTGAAAAACAATGCTATGAACCGTTGGCAAAAATAGGAATCTTAAACAAAGCATCATTTGATATCTATCAATCATTATTGCTCCAATTAGAAAAAATTGATCCAAAAATCGCGTCAGTCTATCAACAATCAATGAAAGAAAATGGCATTGGAGAATCGTTTATTCACCCAATCCTTCCTGATCTATCGTTATCAGATAAATCGATTGTAATATCTGCCGGGGTTCATCGATTTAAGGAGATAACTGGTATAAGTCCAAAAATATTTTGGCCTCCTGAAACTGCAATTGATAAAGAAACTTTAGAAGTGTTAGTTAATAATGGATATCAAGGTTTTATCTGTGCCCCGGAGCAGGTAATTCAGTTTGATGGTCAAAGATCAGATAATTCTCCAACATTAATAAAACTTAATCGTGGAAGAGAGATCATTGCCTATCCCTTTGATAGATCGATAAGTAGTAATCTTGCCTTTGATCCTAAGAAAAATGCTGACATCTTTACTCAAATGTATATAAATCCAATTAAAGAAAAAATCTCATCAAATAAACTAATTATCGCCTGGACAGATGCGGAAACATTTGGTCACCATTTTAAATATGGAGATAAATTCTTAAGTTATTTGTTGGATACGTCACTCCCTAATTCAGGTCTTTATCCTGTATCAATCAACGATATTAAATTTGACTATTCAAAGCTTTTTACAGGGAAAATAATAGAAAGATCGTCCTGGAGTTGTCCGCACGGAAATTTAATTCGTTGGAATGGAGTCTGTGGTTGTAGTTCTGGAAACGATTCTTCATGGAAACAACCATTTATGGAAACAATGAGATTCCTAAACAATCAAATATCTTTAATATTAAAACAAGAAATTGGTAATGGATACGAACAACTAATCGCCGAAAATTTTTACCATTTATATGGTCAATCAATTGAATCAAATAACCTATTTGATAATTTAATACGGGCGAAAATATCATCTCTTGTTGCCCAAACAAGCTGTGCCACATTTTTTTCAAATCCAGATGTATCAGCGAAAATAAACTTACTTTATGCTTATCAAGCCTTACTTTATCTTAAAGAATCTGGTTTGTCACGATTGGTTCATGAACTAGAAACTGTTTTTATTAATAAATTAAATTCAATATATTTCTCAAGTGTCAATAGTACGGCATTTTCGGTGTTAGAAAAAATGTTGCATCAATAAGATATTGGTATACTTAAATATCTCGATGAAAACCCAACTTGACGATCCCAAAAATCTAGCTTTGTATGATACCTTAGGTGTTTATCAATCCATTGTTTTGTTAGGTCAACAGTTTGAGTCTGCCTGGCACGATTCACAATTTGTCAGTTTAAATTTTGATGTTGAAACTATTAAAAATATCGTCTTTGTCGGTATGGGAGGTTCTAATCTCCCCGCATATATTGTTCAATCATTATCACCTTTGCTTCTCAAAATACCAATGGAAATTATTTCTAATTATCGTTTGCCCCAATATGCGTCGACTGATACTTTAGTTGTCCTCGCAAGTTATTCTGGTAATACTGAAGAAATATTATCTTGTGCTCATGATGCCGAAAAAAGAAAATGCAATACGGTTGTTATAACAACAAATGGAAAACTTAAATCTTTAGCCATTTCTGCACACTATCCACTTATTCAGTTAGATGAAGAGCTAAATCGGTCTCACAAACCAAGATTTGGGATTGGTTTGATGTTGGGAGCTGTGATGGGATTGATGATACGTATTAATCCGGAAGCTTATCGTTTTTTAGATTCAAAAGATATTGTTCATATTTTTGATAAAACATTGTCTACTTTAAAATCAGAAATTAATACCGACAATAATCCAGCAAAACTATTCGCCCTTAAAAATAAAGGTCAGGCAATTATCATCTATTGCGCAAATCACCTTGCTGGGGTAGGAAAAATCTCAGCAAATTTTTTTAATGAAACATCGAAAACCTTTTCTTGTTTCTTTACGATTCCGGACTTAAATCATCATTTAATGGAAGGATTGGTTTTCCCAATAAATTTCAAGGATCAAGCAAGATTTATTTTATTAAATTCATCACTTTATCCTGAGGTAATTCAAAAAAGATTCCAAATTACAAAAGATATTCTAATTAAACAAAATTATCAGCTTACTGAAATTAAACCGGAATCGACTAATATCGTATCTCAGGTATTTGAATCACTGGTCTTTTTAATCATGATTAGCTATTATTTAAGTATAGTCAACAAGCAAGACCCTGGTACAAACCCTTGGGTAGACTTTTTTAAAAAACAATTAACTTAATGTCAAATACACCTGCCCTGGTATTACCATTTTCCAAAATTCATAAAGACGACATACCTCTCGTTGGTGGTAAGGGAGCGAATTTAGGCGAAATGTTTAACTTTGGTATACCTGTTCCAAATGGATTTGTCATTACTGCACAAGCTTATGAAAAAGTCATTGAACATAATGCTTTACAACCGGTAATTCGGGAAATAATAAAACAAACTGAAGTAACCAACCAAAAACAGCTCGAAAAATCAGCTATAAAAATTCAAAGACTAATTCAAACAGCTGCAATTCCCGAAGACCTCGTTAAAGAAATATTCGATAGTTACACAAATCTCAAACCAGGAGAAAATAATCCTCTAGTTGCAGTACGATCTTCTGCCACAGCCGAAGACTTGCCCGATGCTTCATTTGCCGGACAACAAGAGTCTTTTTTGGACATTAAAGGAGAATCCAATTTGATTCAAGCGGTTAGAAGTGCATGGGCTTCACTTTGGGGAGCCAGAGCAATCTTTTATCGAGCCACAAAAGGTTACAATCACTTCAAAGTTCTTCTCGCTATTCCAGTTCAACTTATGGTTCAATCTGACGTTTCAGGAGTCCTTTTCTCTGTAAACCCAGTCACCGGTAATAAAAATCAAGTTGTCGTCGAAGCTGTTTGGGGACTTGGTGACTACATGGTTCAAGGAGTAGTTAACCCAGATCACTATATCGTAAACAAAACAGATCTCACAATACATTCTCGTCAACACACAACTCAAACGGTGATGGAAATTCACGATTATCCAAGTGGTGTCAAAAAAGTAACTGTCCCCAAAAAGATGATTGATGCCCCCAAATTAACAGATCAACAAGTAATTGACCTCGCTAAACTTTCAATGAAAGTTCATCAGCATTATTTTTTTCCTCAAGACAGTGAATTTGCTATTGAAAAAGGCAAAATATATTTAGTTCAAACTCGTCCGATTACAACACTCGACCTAAATAAAGGACCAAAACAGATATCAGAAAATCAATTAAAGAACCTCAAGCAATTAATTCAAGGAGAACCCGCATCGTTTGGAATAGGTTTTGGAAAAGTAGTAAAAATAAAATCAGCTAAAGAAATTGACAAGGTTGAGAAAGGAGATGTTCTTGTTGCCGAAATGACTGCACCTGATTATGTTCCAGCTATGAAAAAAGCTGCCGCCATCGTAACTGACAAAGGAGGCCAAACATCACATGCGGCTATTGTATCCAGAGAACTTGGTATTCCGGCTGTAGTTGGAGCAAAAATCGCTACAAAACAATTAAAAAACGACCAGATAATTACCGTAAACGGTTCTACAGGCATTGTATATAACGGGGTACCTGAAAAGGGGAAGGCAATCACAGTAAAAGAGTTTAAAGAGGAAGAATTTCCAAAAACAGCTACAAAAGTTTATGTAAACCTGGGTGAACCAGCGTTAGCCTCTATTGTTGCTCAAGGGAATGCAGATGGAGTCGGTCTTCTTCGAGCTGAATTTATGATCGCTGAAATTGGTACTCATCCAAAGAAGATGATTCGGGATGGCAAAAGTCAAGTCTTTATTGAAAAACTTGCTGATAGTTTAATTAAGTTTACTGATAGTTTTGGTAATAGACCTGTTATTTATAGAGCTACCGATTTCAAATCAAATGAATACAAGAACCTAATCGGCGGTACAAATTATGAACCAACAGAACCAAATCCCATGCTTGGGTTTAGAGGTTGTTATCGATACATTACCGACGAGTCGGTATTTAATCTTGAACTAGAAGCAATTAAATTAGTACGAAATAAATATGGTTATAAAAACCTTCATCTAATGATTCCTTTTGTACGAACAGTAAACGAACTAATAAAGGTTAAGGGTATTATTTCTGCATCAGGGTTATCAAGATCTGAATCTTTTAAGCTTTGGATGATGGTTGAAATACCATCAAACGTAATTCTTTTGGATGAATTTATTTCCGTGGGGATTGATGGGGTATCCATCGGGTCAAATGACTTAACAATGTTGGTTTTAGGAACTGATCGGGATAATGAAACCGTCGCTTCGGAATTTGATGAAAGAAACCCGGCTGTTTTGTGGGCACTAGAAAAAGTAGTAAAGACAGCAGCCAAACACCATATAACCTGTTCACTTTGTGGACAAGCGGCAAGTTTATATCCTGATTTAGTCGAAAAATTGGTTAATTGGGGAATTACTTCGGTATCAGTTAGTCCCGATGCTATTGATAATACCAGAAGAGTTATTGCGCACATCGAAAAAGGAATGCTTAAATAAAATGGCAAAAATTAAATCAGTATATTCAAGAGAAATATTGGATTCCCGAGGTAATCCTACCATTGAAACGACTATTTGGACAGATAACAATCATGGTTCAGTCGCCTCTATTCCAAGTGGTGCTTCAACTGGAAAATTGGAGGCTGTCGAGTTAAGAGATGGTGATCAACAAAGGTTTAACGGGTTAGGTGTACTAAAGGCCGTTGCTAATGTAAATCAAATTATTGCTAAATATATTATTGGTCAAGATCCAACAAACCAAAATAATATCGATCAGATATTACTTAATCTTGACGGAACAGAAAACAAATCAAAATTGGGTGCCAATGCAATACTATCTGTATCTCAAGCATGTTTTGAGCTTGGTGCTGCTTGTGAAGATAAACCTACTTTTGAATACACTGTCGAAAAATATGGTTTAACTATACCAACGGCACTTCATTTACCAACGCCAATTTTCAATCTTATAAACGGAGGGAAACATGGAGCTGGAAATCTTGAATTCCAAGAATTCCATATTATTCCAAGCAGTCAAAAACAATTCTCTGAGGCATTAGAAATTGGTAGTGAGCTTTATCACAATTTAAAAAATATTTTAATTGAAAAAAAAGCGATACATTCTGTCGGTGATGAGGGTGGTTTTGCTCCAAATTTATTTAGTAATACCGATGCAATAGAATTATTGGTTGAAACCGTAGAATCAAGTCGTTATAAACTTAATCAAGACGTTTTTATCGGTTTGGATATTGCAGCTTCTGAACTACTAAAAAACGGAAAATATAAAATAAGCGACGTAAAAGATAATCTTTCTGGAGAACAATTCCGAGATTTTCTTATCGATTTAAATCGAAAATATAGTCTTATTTCAATTGAAGACCCATTTGACCAAGAAGATTGGAAAGATTGGATAGACCTTACTGCAAATATCGGAAAACAACTAATGATTGTTGGTGATGATTTACTTGTCACAAACAAAAAAAGATTAGCTGAAGCGATTGAAAAAGGAGCCTGTAACGCAATACTAATAAAACCGAATCAAATCGGTACCATCTCTGAAACGGCCTCAGTTATAAAACTTGCCAAGAAAAATAACTTTTCAATAATCGTTTCACATCGCTCAGGTGATACCGATGAGGATTTTCTAGCTGATTTTGCTGTAGGAGTTGGAGCTGATTTTGTAAAATTTGGAGCTCCAGGAAGAGGTGAACGTATCGCAAAATATAATCGACTATCATTCATACAAGAATATCTGGCCAGTAAAAATGGATAGCAAAAAAGTAATTCTCTGTATCCTTGACGGGTGGGGAATTGCCCCTAGTAGTCCCGGAAATGCAATTACAATCGCCAATCCCAATGTTTACAATTATTTATCATCGCACAATCCAACAACAAAATTATTGGCCTCTGGTCAAGCAGTTGGTCTACCAGATGGTCAAGATGGGAATAGTGAAACCGGCCATTTAAATATTGGTGCCGGAAGAGTTGTTTTTCAAGATTTAGCATTAATTAATATGGCTATTGCTGATGGTAGTTTTTTCACCAATAGAGCACTACTTGATACTGTAAAACACCTAAATATTTATCAATCAAACCTACATCTAATTGGAATGATTGGGAATTCAGGAGTTCATGCCTATAACGAACATCTTTATGCTCTCATGATTTTTGCAAAAAAACAAAATATTCAAAATGTATATCTTCATCTAATTACCGACGGGAGAGATAGTCCGATAGATAATGGCATTGAGCAAATCAAACTTGTACAAGAACAAATAAATAAAATAGGAATAGGGGAAATAGCCTCTATTGTTGGAAGATATTATGCCATGGATAGAGATCAAAGACTCGATCGGACACAGATTGCCTTTAACTGTCTAACAACAACCACTTCTAAAATAGAAAAAGATCCTCTAAGCTATCTAGAAAAATCTTATTTAAATAAAGAGTTTGACGAGTTTGTTAAACCCGTTTCGGTAGGGAAAAATCCAGATAAATCAAGAATAAAGTCTGGAGATGCAGTTGTTTTCTTCAATTTTAGGACGGATCGCCCAAGACAGCTTACCGAAATGTTTTTAAGATCCAATATCCCAAATTTAAGATTTGTTACTATGACCAAATATCGAAAAGATTTTCAAAATCCGGTTATGTTTTCAACTACCACTTTATCCAACACTATCGGTGAAGTAGTATCAAAACATAATTTAAACCAACTAAGAGCAGCTGAGACAGAAAAAATCGCCATGGTAAGTTATTATTTTAACGGACAAAATGAAGAAATATTTCCAGGAGAAGAGCATCTTTTTATCGATTCACAAAAAGTACCAACCTATGATCTAACCCCTCGTATGTCCACCGACAAATTAGTTGATGATTTCATCCGAAAAATTAAAGAGAATCAATACTCCTTTTCAGTTCTAAATATCGCGTGTCCTGATATGGTGGCTCATACCGGAAAAATAGATAAAACTGTAGAGGCAATTAAAGCCACAGATGACGCAATCGGAAATTTAGTAAATTTAGCTAAAGATATTAATTCATATTTAATAATCACAGCAGATCACGGCAACGCTGAGGAATTGTTAGATATTAAAACGGGGAAAATAAATACGCAACACTCAACAAAGCCAGTGCCTTTTATTATTTACCACCCTAGTGATAACAATTTCCTACTTCAACCGGGGAAACTTGCTGATATCGCCCCAACCGTACTCACGCTTCTTGACATACCCATACCCCCAGAGATGAATGGCAAAAATCTATTAGTTCGAGATTCTTGACAATTTCAAATATATCCTATATAATAGCAGAATATTCCAAGAGGAGGAGCAATGGGCAAATTAATACGAGTAGAGATAGTAATGTCAGAATCAAATGAAGGGTTAACCAGAATTTTAAACGGAAAAATATCCAAAATTCATTCTGACAGAAATGAGGCTGTAATTAATTATGTGCCTCCGGTATACGATTTAAGTAAAGAAAAAATTCTTTGGTCGGCGCTCTTAGAGGAACATATCGCTCATCCATTTGATTGAAGTAATACAAAACCATCCAATAAAAGGATGGTATTTATTTACCTAATGATATAAGAAGTACTAATTCGCCTTTAATTCTAGTTTTCTTCGCTGTATCCAATAATTGTGCCAAATTACCTCTAAATACTTTCTGGGAAACTTTTGTTAAATCCACAGCCAAACAAGCAGGGGATTCTTCCCCAAAAATCGCAATTGCTTCAGGCAGTATTTTTAATAGACGAAGGGGAGAGTCATAGATCACAATTGTCATTTTTGTTTTGTTTCCTATCTCCTTCAAATTAGACATCACTGCAGTTCGTTTACCAATTTTTTTGGGTAAAAATCCCACAAAAAAATATTTATCGGTAGGCAATCCAGATACAGCCAATGCAGCGCTTTCCGCTGTAGGGCCAGGAACTACATCAATCTCCCATTTCATATCTAATACCTTATTAACCAATTTGTATCCCGGGTCAGAAATTAATGGCATTCCTGCATCAGAAACAAGTATTACATTTTCCAGTGAACAAATTTCAGCCAAAATACGAGGCAGGATTTTATCCTCATTGTAGTCGTTAATAAATCTAATGGTACCTGTAAATTTTTCTACCAGTCCGATTTGCATCAATTTACACCACAGATTATTAAACATTCGACTATCTTCGCAGATCAAATATTTTGCCTCCTGAAGTGTTTTTATTGCACGAAGAGATAAGTCATCGATATTACCGATAGGAAGACCAACAATGGTTAGTTTCATTTATTAAAATTTGCGTATAACACCAACGCACTTACCCTGTACTTTAACATTAATTGCGAAAATAGGAGACATTGAGGAATTTGCCGGTTCCAAGCGCACTCTTGTTCTTTCTCTAAAAAACCGTTTTAATGTAGCCAACCCATTTTCCAGCAAAGCCACCACAATATCACCATCTTTTACGCCGGTTACATCACACTCTTCAATAATTACATAATCATGATCAAAAATACCTTCTTCAATCATTGAATCGCCCTTAACTTGCAGCACAAACGCTCTTTTCTTACCTGAAACCATTGAGGAGGCAACCTTCATAGAAGCATTTGGGTCAGTCAAGGGTTCTATTGGTCGACCTGCAGCGATAAAACCTAAAATGGGCAACTCAATTGATGCAGTCTCTACGCTTCCGCGATCAACTAACGAGATACCTCGAATTGCTCCTTCAAATTTTTTAATAATATTTTTCTTTTCCAAAGCCTGAAGGTGCTCGTGTACGGTCGCCAATGATGATACTCCAATGGCTCCGGCAATTTCAGAAAGAGTGGGGGAGTAACCATTTTTTTGAATAAACTGGGAAATAAACTCCACAATTTGTCTTTGTCTTCGGTATAGTGTTACGGTCATACAATCATTATTACCAAACAATACCCAAAAGTCAAGGGATAAAAAGTGCTTCTTTAAGTTAAAATATATATTGTGGAATTTAAGATTAAATCAGATTATCAGCCAACCGGAGATCAACCTCAAGCAATTGAGAAACTTTCTTCAGCAATTTTCAAAGGCAATCCACACCAAACCTTATTAGGAGTAACCGGATCAGGAAAAACTTTTACTATTGCCAAGGTCATCGAAAAAACACAGCTTCCTACTCTTATTATTTCACACAACAAAACACTCGCTAGTCAACTCTATCAAGAATTTCGAGATTACTTTCCAGAAAATGCTGTAAGTTATTTCGTAAGTTATTATGACTATTATCAACCGGAAGCCTACTTACCCTCTTCAGATACTTATATAGAAAAAGAAGCTGATATCAATCCTGAGATTGACAGATTAAGATTGACAACCACAGCCAATCTATTATCCAGACCAGATAGTATCGTCATTGCCTCTGTCTCTTGTATTTACAACATTGGCTCACCTGTTGACCAAGAAAAAAATATTCTTACACTTGCGAAGGGACAGGTAATAGCAAGAGAAACTGTTCTCATGCGACTTGGAGATTTACAATACACAAGAAGTAACACTGAATTATCCAGAGGAACATTCAGAGCCATTGGTAACACAGTACAGCTTTATCCTTCATACAAGGACATCGTCATTTCAATAGTATTTGAGGAAAAAAGAATAAAAACTATTGATATTTTAGATCCATATAATTTTAATAACCTAGAAGATCCGGATCTACAAAATACAGGAATAATCACAATTAATCCGGCAAAATTATTTATCACTAACCCAAAAACACAAAGTCAAGCAATCGAAAATATCCGATTTGATATGCAAAATCAAATTGATAAATTTAAAAATGAGGCTAAAACAATCGAAGCCTACAGACTAGAACAAAAGGTAAACTACGACCTTTCTATGCTTGAAGAAGTTGGTTACGTAAATGGTATTGAGAATTACTCACGCTACTTTGACGGAAGGAATCCTGGTGATCCACCGTACTCACTGATTGAATATTTTCATTACAATGCCAAAAAATTTAATAAAAAAGGATTTTTGACTGTTATCGATGAATCACATATTAGCCTTCCTCAAATTAAAGGCATGTACAACGGTGATCAAGCTAGAAAAGATAATTTAATAAATTACGGTTTTCGTCTACCGAGCGCAAAAGATAATCGTCCTCTGACTTTTACGGAGTTTCTATCAAGAACACCTCAAAAATTATACTGTTCAGCTACTCCTGGTGATTATGAAATCTCTCTGTCGAATGCAAGTACCATTCCAACTATAGCCGAACAACTTATTCGTCCAACCGGATTACTAGACCCAGAAGTTTTTGTTCGCCCTGTAAAAGGGCAAATCGAAGATATTAGTAAAGAAATCCTTGAAAGAAAACTTAAAGGAGAAAGAACACTCGTTCTAACGATGACAAAAAAAATGGCCGAAGATCTATCGGAGCATCTTAAGGAAAAATACAAAATTAAAGTTGAATATCTCCACTCGGATATAAAAACATTGGATCGAGCAGATATATTGGAAAAACTACGTCTTGGAAATTTTGACTGTTTGGTAGGTATTAATCTCCTTCGAGAAGGCTTGGATCTTCCTGAAGTTTCACTCGTTGCTATATTGGATGCCGATAAAGAAGGCTTCCTTCGTACTCCAACTGCTCTGATTCAAACGATGGGAAGAGCTGCCAGACACATAAATGGCCAAGTCATTCTTTATGCTGACAAGATTTCAAACTCTATGGAAGTTGCTATAAAAGAAACCGCTCGTCGAAGAATCACTCAGGATAAATATAATCAAGAACACGGAATTATACCTGTAGGTATCAATAAGCCAATAAGAGAAGCGCTTCTTTACCGCGATACTTCAACTCCAACTCCAAAAATAAAAGAACTCGCTGAATATGGGTGGACAGAAATAGATGATATAAACGCAGAATCGCTCACACCTCAAAAGAAAAAGATGCTAATAACAAAACTAAAAAGATTGATGACCCAAGCAGCCAACTCTTGGAATTTTGAATTAGCAGCTCGATATCGTGATACTATCAAAAAAATAAGCTCTTGATTTCTCAAGAGCTTATATCCTCAATTACCTGTCAAAAAATACTTTTTTTCATCGCCCGATAAGGCGAGGAAATCTTTCTGGGACATTACTGTCCCATCAAAACCAATCACTACATTCTCTCCCATATTCTCTCCTTTTTAATTTTTTAATCAGCCTAGGTCTAGGCTGAACGATGCCATATCATATCAAACCCTATAGCATTTGTCAAGTCCACCCAAAACCTCTCAAGAAATACCAACACGATTCGGGTATTATTGGGATTAAAGTGCTAAAATAATAAGTTATGTCGGAAATATCACCAACCACACATCTAATCATCAAGGGAGCACGTCAACATAATCTAAAAAATATTAATCTTGTTATACCCAAAAATAAACTCGTTGTATTTACCGGCGTATCCGGAAGCGGCAAGTCAAGTATGGCTCACGACACAATCTATGCGGAAGGGCAAAGACGCTATGTTGAGTCATTAAGTTCATATGCAAGACAATTTCTTGGAGTAATGGATAAACCGGATGTCGATCAGATAGAAGGATTATCCCCAGCCATTCTAATCGACCAGAAACAAGGAAGTCATAATCCAAGAAGTACAGTCGGAACAGTTACAGAAGTCTACGATTACCTCCGTCTGCTCTTTGCTCGAATCGGTCATCCACACTGTCCAAAATGTGGTAGAGAGATAATGCCTCAAGATATCAATCAAATTTATAAGGCAGTTGTTGAACTCGCTACTTCTCATATTACCTACCACAAACAAAAAGGTACGAGAATTATGATACTTGCGCCAATCGTCAAAAATCAAAAAGGGGAATTTACCGAATTATTTCCAAATTTATACAAACAAGGAATTTCACAAGTCAGAGTTGACGGCAAAATCCTTTCAACTCAATCAACATTATCACTATTCAAAAATAACAGACACAATATCGAAGCGGTCATCGATAAACTTATTATAGGCCAGATAAGGGGAGAAACCGAATACGAAAAACAACGGTTAATTGACTCAATTGAACAATCAATCAAAATTGCTGATGGGGAATGTATTATCTCAATCGTTAACGATCCATCACTTTCATTTCCGGAAAATCCTGAATTGATGGAAGATCATTTATTCTCTCAAAAATTAGCTTGTCCGATATGTAACATTTCAATCCCAGAAATAGAACCACGCTATTTTTCCTTTAATGCGCCAGACGGTGCCTGTCCTGAGTGTACCGGATTAGGTCAAAAAATGGTTTTAGATACTGAAAGTATCATTTCGCCATCACTTACATTATTTGAGGGCGGAATTATTCCTTTGGCTTCGCAATTTGAGACACGAACTTGGTTAGCAAAACTAATTGTGGAGGCAATGGCTTCTATCGAATTTTTACCTACAACTCCACTATTCCAGATGACAGATAAGCAAAGAAACATTCTCTTCCAAGGTACAGGAAATAAAATCTTTTCGGTAAAAGGCGTTAATCGCCATGGAAAAAATGTCATCTGGAAAAGTAAATACGAAGGTTTGGCACGAGAATTTGAACGTCGTTACACTGAAACAAGTTCTGATGCTCTTAAAGAAGAAATTGAAAAATATCTCATAAAAAAAACATGCCCGGTGTGCCTTGGAAGTAGATTAAAACCGGAAGTACTTGCCGTACATATCGACGGGAAATCCATTAGCGAAGTTACGGCTATGTCAATCGAAAACAATGTGTCGTTTTTTAACAATCTAGATAAAAAATTAACTTCGACCGAACAACAAATTAGTGAACCGATTTTAAAAGAAATTATTGACCGACTTGGGTTTTTAGTCTCTGTGGGTTTAGATTACCTAACATTAGGAAGAGAGTCTGGAACATTGTCGGGGGGAGAACTTCAACGAATCCGACTTGCTAGTCAAATAGGATCAAGACTAACGGGAATTCTCTATGTCTTAGATGAACCGACTATTGGATTACATCAAAGAGATAATGCTAAGCTGATTAAAACATTACAGGAGCTTGTTAGCTTGGGTAATTCACTTGTTGTTGTCGAACATGATCAACAAACCATGGAAGCTGCTGATCATTTAGTAGAGTTTGGCCCTCACGCAGGTGAGCTTGGCGGTCAAATTACATTTCAAGGAACAATTGACGAAATGAAAAAATCAGGTTGTATTACCGGAAAATATATTTCAGGCACCAATAAAATTATTGCTAATAAACCAAAAAATCCTCCTGATAGTAATGGCTCGATTCGACTTTCAGGCTGTAGTCATCATAATTTAAAAAACATTGATGTTGAGTTCCCACTCAATAGATTTATTGCCGTTACGGGAGTCTCAGGTTCAGGCAAATCCTCTCTTATCGTTGACACTTTGTTTGAAGCTCTATCACAAAAACTAAATCCCATGCACCGTAAACAAGACATCACATATGGCTCAATTATGATTCCGGATATTCTAAAAAGAGTCTCTTTAATTGATCAAAGTCCGATTGGCAAAACGCCTCGTAGTAACCCGGCAACATATACCAAAGTCTTTGATTATATTCGACAACTGTTTTCCAATACACAGGAAGCTCGTGTTAGGGGATATGGCCCAGGAAGATTTAGTTTTAATGTCAAAGGGGGAAGATGCGAAACGTGTCAAGGGGATGGTCAACTAAAAATTGAGATGCAGTTTATGGGAGACATTTATATTACTTGTGAAACATGTAAGGGTTCTCGTTTTAATGAACCAACTCTTGAAATTGAGTATAAAGGGAAAAATATAGCCGATGTTTTAAATATGACAATGGATGAAGCAGCTACATTTTTCAAAAATATACCGCCAATTAGTAAAAAACTGGACACAATTCGAAAGGTCGGACTGGGGTATATTAAACTCGGACAAAGCGCTCCTACATTATCAGGGGGAGAAGCGCAAAGAGTTAAGTTAGCTACCGAACTTGCTAAAACTGGAAATGGACACACTGTATATATTCTAGATGAACCCACCACCGGACTTCATTTTGACGATTTAAACAAACTTGTTCAAACATTAGTCGATTTAGTTAATCAAAATAATACCGTTATCGTCATCGAGCATAATTTAGATGTCATAAAAAATGCTGATCATATTATTGATATGGGACCAGAAGGGGGAGACGAGGGAGGAGAAATCATCGCTATCGGTCGTCCTACATTAATTGCCAACAACTCAAACACTCCAACTTCACAAGAATTAAAAAGACTCTTGTTGTAATATCAATTGATGAAGAGGACTTTTGCTAAAGTACAAATAGTATTTATATTTATACTTTTCATTATCATACCATCACCGGTTCAGGCAATTGTTAAATTTAATACTGATTTTCAAAATTATTATCGGGTTGACCCTAACGGAAATACTCACGTTACATTTGTTATAAATCAAAAAAACAATCTTTCGATCGTCTACGCCACTGAATTTGGATTAAATATAAATGAAACAAGAGTCAGTAATATTAAAGTAACAGACGAGGGGACAACAATTATTCCTGACGTTGTCAAAACATTAAATCAAACAACCATATCATTCCCATTTGCAAATAAAGTTGTTGGAAAAGATAAAAATCATTCATTTATTATCGAATATGACACAACCGATATAGCCACAAAATACGGTAACACCTGGCAAGTCAACATCCCAAGATTAGAAACTGATGAAGGAATCACTAACCGCACTGTTGTACTTGCCGTACCAAATAATTTCCCCATACCAGCATATATTGATCCAAAACCGGATTCAGCCAACAAAAATATATATTATTTTAACGGTCCATCTCTGAGTAATAAAACAATTAGCGCCGTTTTTGGAAAAACTCAATATTACAAAGGAAGTATTTCCTATCATTTAATAAATGATTCCAAAATAAAGACAACGACAGAAATTGCACTTCCCCCAGATACGGCATATCAGACTATCTATATCGAAAATATAGAACCAAAACCATTAACTATTATTAATGATGAGGATGGTAATTATTTGGCAAAATATAGTCTTAAGCAGAATGAAAATATTGAAATAAAATTAACCTTCTATGTAAAGCTCGACTTTCTTCCCAAATCAACCAGTCTCAATCCTAGCGAAAAATACTTACAGGCAAATTCAATTTGGAATTATAACAATAGTGTCTTTACCACATCTGAACTAAAAAATCTGACAACTTCAAAAAATATTTACGACTATGTGGTCGATAAAATGAAATATGATTATGAAAAAGTAAATCGTCAAAAATCCCAAAAAACTCCTGCAGCAGAATCATTAATAAATAATCAAAGTGCCATATGTACTGATTTTGCCAACGTATATGTTAGTTTGGCTAGAAAAGCGGGGATACCGGCACGTGAACTCGAAGGGTATGCCATTTCAGAAAATTCTGATTTAAAACCTCTTTCATTAACTCAAGATGTGCTTCATGCATGGCCTGAATATTACAACAAGATAACAAAAACCTGGATTCAAATTGATCCTACATGGGCCAATACTACAAGAGGAATCGATTATTTTAATAAACTTGATTTTAATCATATCGTATTAGCCATACACGGAATTAATCCTGAATATCCGATTCCCGCTGGAGGATATAAATATAGGCAAGAAAAAACAAAAGATCTTATTATTGAACCAACTGAAAGCATTACTTTTCCTGACCCAGTATTTTCAATAACATCAAACAAACAAGATGGAAAAAATCTTATATTGACAATAAATAATAATTCTGGTGTCTCATTTTCTGGAAATACAATTACCGAAAATAATAATTACATTATGGAATCAGAACAACAAATATTTTTACCTCCTTATGGTACAACAGAATTAAAACTAAAACTTATTAAACAACCATTCATCGCAAAAAATACGACTAAGACTATAATCTACATCAATGGAATTCGTTTTGAACAACCAATTGAAATTAACCCAAGAGTCTCACAGACAATCTTTTTTGCCATATCAGGAATTATTTTGGCGATCTCTACCTTCACAACCAGGTATCTATATCTTCGAAGACAAAAACAAAAAACCGTTATATATCGGTAAATCCATAAGTATAAAAACAAGAATCAAACAGCATTTTGAAGGCTACAAAAATGAATCCACTAAAGCTGTTAAATTTATCCCCAAAACAAAATATTTATATTTCAAATTAGTCAAAAATGATTTGGAAGCTGTCATTACTGAAGCAAACTACATAAAGACATACCAGCCACGATACAATGCCATAACAAAAGATGGTAAATCAAATATCTATATCATCTTTACCAACGCACCTGATACGAAATTAAAAATAATTCATGCTACAGATATTCAATCTCTTGAGTTGGATGATTACAAAAAACAAATATTCGGACCGTATACTTCTTCAAAAACTGCCACAAGTCTATTAAAACAAATAAGCCGTATATTTGGTTTTTGTTATGCACCTTTTAATTCACAAAATCGACCTTGTTTTAATTATCATCTCCATCGATGTCCCGGAACGTGTATGTCCTTAATCACAGCTTCGGCATATCAACGACATCTCGGCATGATAAAAAAATTCCTATCTGGAAATTTTCGAGGGCTAATAAAATCGTTAAATAATCAGATTAAAACCGCAATCAAAAAAACAGATTTTGAAAAAGCATCAATTATTAAAAATAATATTTTATGCTTAGACCAGGCATTAAACAATCATAATTCAAGCCTTTTATTAAAGTTATCTGATGCCACAGATCAATTGCAACCTTTAATAATAAAGACGCTTAACCATCCGCTACTTAAACAAACTCCAGTAAGAATCGAATGTTATGATTTAGCACATTTACAAGGAGAATCATATGTCGGCTCAATGTCGGTCTATATTCAAGGAAAAGCAGAACCAAGTCTTTATCGTCATTTCAATATCAAAGGTGATAATAAATCAGATCCTTACGCAATGAAAGAAATTATCGCCAGAAGATTTCACCATCCAGAATGGGGGATGCCCAATCTCATTATTTTAGATGGTGGTGTGCCACAATTATCGATTGTATCAAGCCAAATACCACCGGGTATAGCCACAATCGCACTTGCAAAAAAAAGAGAGACTATATATTTTTTCAAAAATAATAAAATAATATCTTTGAATTTAAATATTGAAGATCCTGTATTGAATTTATTTAGAAATATTAGAGATGAAGCCCATCGTTTTGCTACTACCTTTCATATAAAAAAACGACAAAAAACACTTTACAGGTAATATACTGATACCATGAAGGTCTTTTTACGAGCCATTTTAATTAATTTATTAGTTATATATCTCGTTGATGCACTTTATCCCGGATTTTCAATTCTTCATGATGCCAAAACACTAATCACAGCAGCCATAATTTGGCTTCTATTAAATAAAATCGTTAAACCTATTATCAAACTACTTTTGTTACCAATTAATCTTATAACTTTAAATTTGTTTTCTTGGGTTGTTGGTTTAATTACACTATTTTTACTTCCTCTAATTGTTGGCGGAATAAATATTTCTCCTATTGACTTTCAGGGTATAAATTATCAAGGCTTTAGTGTTCCGCCATTTCATTTAAATATATTATTATCTTTTATCGTAACCTCCTCACTATTAAACCTATTTCACAACACAATTATTTGGATAATTAAAAAAGACTCCGATTAATTCAGATTCGCGTTATAATAAAACAAATGAAATTTACTCTTATTATTCAAATAATATTATCGTTATTACTCATTGTGCTTGTTACACTTCAATCAAAAGAAACTTCCCTTGGGTCTGGTTTTTCTTCAGTAACTCAAAGCGGTATTCACACCAAAAGAGGACCTGAAAAACTAATTTATCTCACAACAATCGCTGTCGGAATAATATTTGTTATTTTTTCTTTTCTAAATATCGCAATCTGGAAATGATCAAATCTCTACGAGAAAGAATTTGGTTTATCAAAGGATTTTTCCAAAAATACTCAAGGCAAATTTTCTTAAGTATTATCATCACTGTTGTCATTTCACTATTACTCAGTTTCTTAACCAAAAACATTCCAATACGCAAAGAACAAATAAAAATCGGCATCATTGGTCAGTTCGGAGCAGGGCAATTACCTTCATATATTATAAATTTTTTAAACGCCGGTCTTGTTTCCATCGATAACAATCTTCAACCAATTCCGGGACTTGCCGAAAAATGGAGTATAGATGATGCTGGAAATACCTATACTTTTTACCTTAAACCAAATCTTAAATGGAATGGGGGAAATGATACAAAAGCTTCTGATATAAAATTTTCAATACCGAATATTGTTGTGGAAACACAAGACCCTAATATCATCAAATTTAAAATTCCCACGAAATTTTCTCCTTTTTTATCCTTATTAAATATCCCTCTTTTAAATCAAAAAGGCTCAATAATAGGGGATTATGACATTCGCCTAAAACAAAAAAGCTCAGGAATTGTAACTGAAATAATACTCGAATCTAGCACAAAAAAAATTACTTTCAATGTATATTCGACTACCAGACAGGCGATCACTGCATACAAACTTGGACAAATAAATCTAATTTTAGGATTACCTTCTGAATATACTACCGACTTACTATCCTACGCACAAATAAATAAAAAAACTGATTTTAATAGAGTTGTTATGTTGGTTTTTAACCAAACAGACCAAAGTTTAAAAGAAAAAAATATTCGTCAAGGAATAGCCTATGCATTAAAAGACAAATCGTTTGGTGAAATAGAAGCCTTAAGTACAATAAATCCCAATTCGTGGGCGTTTAGTCCTCTCGTAAAAACCTATCCATTTAATCTTCAAAGGGCACGTGAACTAATCAAATCCCCTATAACTCTTGAACTAGCGGCATCTCCGGATCTTCTACCCATAGCAGAGTCAATAAAAAACCAGCTAAACTCAGATTTGGTTACGATTAATACCAAAGTCGTTACGTCAACACCTGAACAATTTCAGTTGCTATTAATGGAATACAACATCCCTGTTGATCCAGACCAATACCGAGATTGGCACTCTACTCAGGTAACTAATCTTGGTAAAGGCGCTGATGAAAAAATTGATAAACTTCTTGAAGATGGACGAGTTAATATAGACCAAAAAGAAAGAAAGAGAATATACATCGATTTTCAAAAAACTTTTTCAGAAGAACTTCCCGCATTGGTATTATTTCATCCATCTGTAATTCAAGTAGCGCGGAATAAAACATATCTCAATTTATTTAAAAATAACTGAGGTAGAAACTATATTCCGAGGCGAGGTTTTTACTAGTGGACCCTGAGGGATTCGAACCTTCGACCTCCTCG
>CAISER010000036.1 GCA_903884375.1 Candidatus Collierbacteria bacterium
GCTTTGAACCAAGTTTCAATGGAAAAATTATCCCCGGGATCAAGGGCATTACTGGCGGGATTGGAAATTGATGAGTAGTAAGGATTAGCTGGTGGAGTAAAATCTGATGTCCATCGAGCTATACCTTTGCTGATTCTAAATTCATCTAACCAACCATTAAAATCATTAGCATTTGCGGTTCCAAAAACAAGTGGAGCATTCCATGAGGGCATGACATCAACATCACTAAAAGATCCAATACTAGAACCATCGACATAGGCAGTGTATGTGGTCCCAATTTTTACAACTGCAAGGTGATACCAATTATTAGCTGAAGCGACCCACGAAAAATCATTGCTGACAATGTTTGATCCACCAGATTGAATTCTAAAACGAATGGCATTTTCTGCTAAACGATATTGGACAGCCCACCAATCATTTCCATCTAAAGCTTGACCAACAATCCCTCCGGTTTGCAAAGCTGGCATTCTAATCCAACCATCAATGGTGAAATCTGTAGTATTATCACCATCATCCAGTTGCCAAATAGTGCTTGAAGATGATGTTAAATAATCTCCTCCGCCATCAAAAAGGGCAGAGGCGCCACCAAATTTGCTTTGGGCAGTATCTATTTGTGCGTTACTGACAGCAACTAAAGTTTCACCAATTTCATTTGTAAAATTTGTAGTCGATGCGTCGGTACCATCAAAATGAAAAAGAGCGATATTCGTCGTATTAGAAATATTAAAAGCGCCTGTTCCCCATCGAGCGTTGGAGGTAAAACCCATTTCTGGAGTTTCGTCTTGTGAATTAGTGACACCAATGCCACCAAGGGTAATGTTACAGTTGGCAGGAGTACCGCCACAAGAACTGGCTCCGGCAGAATTTGTTAAAGTTGTACCTGAAGATTGGTTAAAATTCCATTGGGCTACTAGGGAACTGCCACTACTAAGAGTCTCACCGTCGCCAGTAGCAACGCCTGATTCAGTCCAAGAAAGTGAGTTCCATTTACCTGATTTTTCGGTAAGGTCTATAAGGGGAGAAGTGTAGACGGCATAAGGTCGTCGCTGAGCGTCGAGACGAATTTCCTCGGCGCTACGGGCAACACTGCTAAGTTTGATTTCGTCAATAATTCCTATTAAAAAAGAGGTATTGTACATGCCAATTCTGTTAACAATGCCGTTAAATGATGTTTGTGTGGTTATGGCAACATGGTTCCAAGTACCAGATTCAATGGACGATTTAATGTTTCCATTTACATATATCAAAGAAGAACTATCAAATCCTGTAGCAGTAATGTTACCGCTAGTATCATAAGTTAAACCTTTTCCCACAGGACCAGTGTTAAATTGAATCAATCCACCAGAATGACTAGATGATAAATAAACCCAAAATTCAACAGTTTTAATTCCGGGAACAGTTACTCCAACAGAGGCATAATCATTACCACCAAAACTAACACCAGTGTTAAGATTTGAGGTAACTCCTAATCCGGGAGCAGAATCTCCAGTGGCGAGAGTAGCAGTATAACCATTACCTGAAGCATCAGCCAAAGTAGTCCCTGCTGATTCATTAAGATGCCACAATGCAATAGTGTTGGCATCAACAATTAATTCTTGTTGAGGAATGGTGCTGAGTGATGGATTGGTTTCACCCACTCCGTAATCTTCAATTCGATTCATTTGACCAGTGGCAAATTCTGATTGAGTATCGTGAACAATAGTCGGATCTATAGTAATAGGTAAAACTCTTTTTGGGTCGTGAAGCCAAGCATCATCAATTTCTAAAGCCAAGGTGTAGGAAGTCTCAGATATATTTTTGACTGAGCCTAGTAAATTTTGAAGATATTTTTTGGGAGAATATTCTTTGATATTAGGATCTTCAATAATTTTTTTATCTTGTTTTAATAATCGATATCTTAAACCATAAGTAATGGCTCCGGCGGCGTCACGAGCAAAAGGGGGTTGAACATGAAATTGATATTTTTGATTTTTGTCAAAAAAAACTGGAAGGCCTTCGGGGGAGATTTTGGTAATTAAATTGGTGGTTTTAAGACTGCTGGTAAGTAAAGGAACTGTAGGAATTTTGTATAACACAATATCCTCCTTTATA
>CAISER010000037.1 GCA_903884375.1 Candidatus Collierbacteria bacterium
CCAACTGAGCTAAGAGTCCAGATATAAAAGTGCCGAGAAGAGGACTTGAACCTCCATGCCTTTAAAGGGCGCTACCACCTCAAGGTAGTGCGTCTACCATTTCGCCATCTCGGCAATAAAAAGTACCCGTATATTTTACCTTATTTAAGGCTAATAATGTGGGCAGGGCGGGACTTGAACCCGCACAGATTGCTCTACAGCGTTCTGAACACTGCGCGTCTACCATTTCGCCACCTGCCCAATACAAATATTGTCTCATGAAACCAAACATTTTTGCTATAATCAAGGCTGTTGCCAAGCTAGCCAAGGTGGTCACGGCGCGAGTCTGAAAAACTTGAGATTGAGGTTCAACTCCTCAGCTTGGCACTTTGCGGGAATAGCTCAGTTGGCTAGAGCGTCTCCTTGCCAAGGAGAAGGTCGCGAGTTCGAGTCTCGTTTCCCGCTCCAATATAATCTATCCGTAGTGGAGAGATTAAATAAATAAATCAAGCAGGTATAATATACCTACGTGATTGATTCCAAAACAAAACAACAAGATTTTGAGCAATTTCTGGTAAAAGAATATTTTAAACTTGGTTCAATAAACAAGGTCTTTCAGGAACATAAATATAACCTGCCAATCTCTTTCGCCGGTTATGACAGAATTCTCAGTAAATACAAGGTTGTCAAATCTGCCGGACCTAATTCAAAGTTATCAGAATCGTTATATATTCTCAGCCTATTAGCAAATTACAAAATTCCTTTAGAAAAAATCTATCACCATTTCGCCCCTAAAACCATTCAAGTCTCCACGAATACTCTGCACCGCATATTACATTACGTTCGTTTAAGATTGACTCGAAGACGAGGAATTGCTCTTATTATTTCCCCCAAAAATCAACCAAATAAAGTCCTTTTGGGTAATGATTTAAGTCTTGCTAATTCATCGCTCGGAAACAAAGGGGACCTTTCTCTCCCCATGGGTCATTCAAAAACAGGCGAACCAATCAATGACTCTATCGCCCGAATACTTCAAAACGAAGTATTTACAAAAAATACCATTTCAAAATGCTTTCCCTGGGAAATAATTCCCAAACACATTAAACCAATAATGTATATCAATATCGCCGATATTCTAGTGTCTGTATATAAGCTTGAATTACCGAAAAACCACAATCATTTTTCAAGCTTCAAACTCTCAAATATTAAATATTTAAACATTAATCATCTTCCTCAAAAAAGCTATCGTCCCGGAATCAAAGATATTCTTCACAATTACCAAACACAAAACATAAAAAACAACTCAGGAAACATAATCGTTATCGAATCTGAACTAAATAACAAAATTTACGCACTAGCAAAAGAACCTGTAGAGTAAAAATTAGAGGTCAATGGTAAAATATAGCTTGAATTGCCGAGTCGTCTAGTGGTAGGACGCCTCCCTTTGGAGGAGGATATCCTAGGTTCGAGTCCTAGCTCGGCAACAATAAATTAATGTATTAGAATCTTTCTATGACAAAAGAAATACCCCAACCAGAAAATATTGCTCCCCAGATTAAACCAGTTGAAGGAAAACCTGGTTTATTTGCCTTTGACCGCATTGAACATGATCAAAAAATGTCAGCAGAAATAAACGAAATAATAAATAATGCCATGTTCAATAATCCAATACCAATCGAAAAACCAGTTATTGACAGACTATTCAATCGAATCAAAATCTCTAAACTCCTGTTGACGTTGTAAGATTATTTCATGCAGGAAAATCAAAAAAGAATTCTCGTAACCGGAGCCTTTGGTCAGATAGGTAGTGAGCTTGTACTTGCTCTCCAACAGAAATACGGCAAGGAAAATATTATTGCCATGGATATCAATATTCCCGATAATTTTGATGGAGTATCCGAAAAATTTGATATCTTAGACAAAGACAGATTAATAGCTTGTATCAACCATTATCATGTTCAAGAAATTTATCATCTAGTATCTCTATTGTCTGCCAGAGGAGAACAAGACCCAAATCTTACATGGAAAATCAATATCGACGGTTTGAAATCAATTCTTGATATTGCTGTCAAAAACAAACTCAAGGTATTTTGGCCAAGCTCAATCGCTGTTTTTGGACCAACCACACCAAGAAATAACACTCCACAAAAAACGATTCTTGAGCCAACCACAATGTATGGTGTAACTAAAGTAGCGGGAGAATTGTTGTGCAATTATTATCATCAAAAATATGGGCTTGATGTTCGTACTCTTCGTTATCCTGGCTTAATAAGTTATAAAGCAGAACCGGGTGGTGGCACAACCGATTACGCCGTAGCCATTTTTTATGAAGCTCTAAAAACTGGACAATATGATTGTTTTGTATCAAGTGGCACAACTTTACCTATGATGTATATGGACGATGCCATAAATGGCACACTTAAATTAATGAATACACCAAAAGATACACTTACCGAGTACAAACCATACAATTTCGCTGCTATTAATTTCCGTGTTGAAGAACTGGCCTCGGAAATAAATAAAATTATTCCCATAACAGTCACTTATTCTCCAGATCAAAGACAAGCTATCGCCGATTCTTGGCCAAAATCAATTGATGATCAAGAAGCAAGAGCCGACTGGGGTTGGAAGCACCAATATAACTTACCCGCTATGGTCTCAGAAATGATTAAACTTTTAAAAATAAAGTTAGATATTAAATAAGCTATCTCTTGCTCAATTCTTAAGTCATCTGTATATTAGTCTCATGGAAGACACAGCCACACAAACAATCCTACCAACAGGAACAAACGAAGAAGTAACCAATCTTTTTACGATTGAAAATCTCATCAAAACACATATTTCACATATCGACACGGTAAAAATAGAACTTGGAAAGCAGCTTGAAATGATGAATGACATATTAAACAACGATGCTGGGTATAAAGAAGCTTCAGATCAGGGAAAGGAAATCAACAAGAAAAAAGCCGAAGCCAAACAAAATGTCTTAAAATCTCCTTCGAATGCTTCTCTCAACCAAAAGATTAAAGATATGCGCCAAGAACTAAAAGAACTAAAGGGAGCTCTCTCAAATTATCTACAACAATATCAAAAAATTGCCGATACAGATCAAATCGAAAGTGAAGATGGAGAGGTACGCCAAATTGTTTACTCAGCACATCTTGTTAAGCTAACATCAAAATTTTCTAAGTAGCATTTCAAGTATATAGGTTGTATAATCACCTAGTTAATCTGCCCGGCGCCCAAAAAACGTCAAAAATCCAAAATATGCAAAATATTCGTAATATTGCTGTCATTGCTCACGTTGACCATGGCAAAACCACTTTAATTGATGCTTTTATAAAGCAATCACATATTTTTCGTGATAACGAAGAAGAAATGACCGAAACCTGTCTTTTAGACAGTAATATTCTTGAAAGAGAAAGAGGTATTACTATACTTGCAAAAAATATATCTGTTAATTTCAAAGGTACAAAAATAAATATTATTGACACACCTGGGCACTCAGACTTTTCGGGTGAGGTTGAACGTACTTTAGGCATGGCTGATGGTGCCTTATTAATAGTTGATGCTCAAGAAGGACCAATGCCTCAAACAAGATTTGTTCTTAAAAAAGCCTTTCAATTAAATTTAAAAGTTATCGTCGTAATAAATAAAATCGACAAACCAAACGCTAATATATCTGCCACCGAACATAAAATAGGTAATCTTTTTTTAGAATTAGCCACAAGAGATGATCAGTTGGAATATCCGGTACTTTACGCTGTCGGTAAAACTGGTAAGGTATTTAAAAATATTCCCCAAGATTTTAATCAAGACGGAAACGTCATTCCTTTACTTGACGAAGTATTAAATTACATTCCGGAACCCACAAACGATCAAAATGGCTCATTCAAAATGCTATGCTCTTCGCTTAATTATGATAATCATCTCGGTAGAATTATGGTAGGCAAAATATTCCGAGGAACCATTAAGCCTGGTCAAAAAGTGCTTCTCTTGGGAGAAACAAACAAACCTGGAACAATCGACAAAGTTTTTGTATCAAAAGGCTTGGAAAGATGTGCCGTAACTGAAGCAACAGCAGGTGATATTGTTTCGATTACTGGATTATCCGACGCTAAAATTGGTCAAACGGTATCCATGGTAGGAGATATCGAATCTCTTCCCAGTGCTGAAATAACCGAGCCTACTCTTCACGTCACAGTCGGACCAAATACTTCTCCGCTTTCCGGACGAGAAGGAGAGTTTACAACAGCAAGACAAATCGAAGAACGTCTGGCTCATGAATTAGAAACAAATTTATCATTAAAATTGGAAAAATTAGAAAGTGGAAAATATCAAGTTTCAGGAAAAGGTGAACTTCATCTCGCTGTGCTTCTAGAAACACTAAGACGCGAAGGCTATGAAGTAGAAGTTGGTAAACCTGAGGTAATCTACAAAACAATCAATGGTCAAAAATGTGAACCAATGGAAGAAGTCAATATTGTTGCTCCAAAAGAATATTTAGGTACAATCACACAAGAAATCGGCAAAAGACTTGGGCACTTAAAACACATGGATCCAATAAACGAACACGAGGTTGAATTTGTTTATATCATGCCAACAAGAACAATATTAGGATTAAGGTCGTTATTGCTTACAGCAACCAAGGGGACTGTTGTCTTTAACTCTCAATTTATTGATTTTGAACCAGTTGGTCAATTTCTCCCCAAAATGCGTAAAGGTGCACTTATTGCATCAGACTCAGGTGAAGCCCTTTCTTACGGCCTTCAAGCAGCCCAGGAACGTGGTGTAACCTTTGTTGAACCGGGTGAAAATATCTATGAGGGTCAAATAGTTGGCATGAACCAAAAAGAAGAAGATATAGAGATAAACGCCGCCAAAGGTAAGCATCTTACTAATATGCGTTCCAAGTCCAGTGATGGGGTAATCCAACTTACACCTGCCATTAAATATTCCCTTGAACAGTGCCTCGACTTCCTCGAATCCGATGAATTACTCGAGATTACTCCAAAAAGTCTTCGATTGCGCAAAAAATATTTAACCAGCCTTGAACGTCGTAGACATAGAGAAGAGCTAAAAAACATCTATTAGCTGTGACCCGGGACGGACTCGGACCGTCGACCTACTGCTTAGAAGGCAGTCGCTCTATCCAGCTGAGCTACCGGATCATATTCATACATTTTAACCGATTGAGAGTAAATATACTATTTGAAAGCTCTATATCCAGACGATAATGACAAAGTAATTATCGGCGTCAGATATAACAGGAAACGCAGGACGACATATCAATAATAAATATTATTGATAGGAGAACGAGTAAACTGTTATCCAGCTGAGCTACCGGATCATATGTGCCGGGGGCGGGAATCGGACCCGCACTCCTTTAAAGGGAACGGGATTTTAAGTCCCGCGTGGCTACCATTTCACCACCCCGGCGTACACGTATATTTTATCCTAAAAGTAAATGATTTATGAAAACAAATGTTATTGGTAAAAGAAACCTATTATTCAATAATATAAACGAAATTAAGCGGGTGAGGGGAGTCGTCTTCTTCGGTCGATACTTCGTATCGCCTCTGAACACGACTCGCTGAATTCGTTACGAGATCAGCTCCGTCAGGTCCGACTCCTTTATTAGTCCAAAAAAATCTCCCCACAAAGGAGAGATTATTCTTGGAGCGGGTGAGGGGAGTCGGACCCCTTTCATCAGCTTGGAAAGCTGAGGTAATACCGGTATACGACACCCGCATTCTATCAAGGTATTATACAACCTAATTATCATAAACAATTTTAAATAATCATAAAGTGAAAAACAAATAAGTTGCTAATATTAAAGAAGAAGTGTTTATATATAATCATTTTAATTAACACGTCTTTAAATAAAATCAAAAATATTTCGCAATAATTAGAACAATGTTAGAATCATCATAATAATTTAAAATGGATAACAATATTGAACAAAAAATAAGCGATTTTTTCAGCAAATACCGACTTATTCGATTTAAAAAAGGTGAAATAATTTATCGACCTGGTGATGAATTTTCACAAGTTAGTTTTGTAAAAAATGGTTATGTAAGACTATTCACAGAATCAAAAACTGGAAAAGAAATAACCATTAATCTGTTTAAACCGGTATTCTATCTGTCGTTAGCTTATTCAATCAATAAAAAGTGCAATCGTTATTATTTTGAAGCTGTAACCGATGTAGAAATCTGGAAAGCGCCTTACGAAGATGTCAAAAAATTTCTCAGAAGCACACCTAAAATACATGAGTGGTTGAATAGTAGACTGTTAAATATCATCGATGAATTAATTAGTAATATTGGCGAAACAATTTCTGAAGATTCCTACACTAAAATTGCTAGAACTATTCTTTCATTTGCACTCAAATTTAGTAATAATTCTAATAGTTCCACTATTGAGTTTCAAACCAGCCACCGTATTATTGCCAGCCTCGTTGGGATTAGTAGAGAAACAGCCAGTGTTCAAATTAAAAAAATGGAAAACGAAGGTTTAATTAAACAAAATAATAGAAGAATTATCATCCCAGACATAAAAAAACTCCAAGAAATCTCTGGTCTTTAGTGATAAATATGTCGGGTTCGTGAAATTGACCTCGAACTCGTAGACTCTATTTTAACCTATCACGATCGGATCCTCCAGTTTTGTTACGATTTGGAGAACCCACCACAAGCAAAGCTACCATTATCGCAATATCCAGTTATTTACTAAGGACGAAAAAAATACGATCAAAAAGTATAAAATTAAAGTATGTCACCATACAACATAGTCCAAAAAGACAACCTAACTGATCTCGTTCACGCACCCAAGCCAGCAGAACCACCCAAGACGGCTCCCAACACTCAACCGAAACCAACTGGACAGGTAATAGGAAGCAATGGACAACCAATAAATCTTGGATTTGGTGCCCAGAACTCCAATCCATTACGCAAATAATATATGGTCTCCGTTTATTAAACTATATATGGTAAGTAACGAAGTAAAAGAGAAGTTTGTAGAACTGAGAGCAAAAGGATTGAGTTTTGCGAAGATTGCCGACGAGTTAGGTGTTTCAAAACCCACCTTGATTACCTGGAGTCAAGAGTTGAAAGACGATATTTCCAATATGGAGACAATCCAAAGAGACTCATTCTACGAAAAATATCGGATCGACAAACTAAAAAGGATCGAGGATTTTAGTGAGGAGCTGGATAAAGTTTGGGTAGAGTTTCGGAAAAGAGATCTTAGTGCAGTTTCGACCGACAAGCTATTCTCACTGCTTACAAAGCTCCAGCTGTCTTTGGATAGTGAGATCACACCGACAAGGTTTTTCGGAAAGAAAGAACAATTTGATTATTTCCCAGACGACTCCTGGATAGCTTGACCAAAACTTTACTGTTTCTTTACCATTTGGGTAAATTATAGTCACTATAAGTTTGGAGTATTTGCAATGCTAGAATAATTATATGGAAAGCGAAATTAACCTACAAGCGTATTCTACCGAACAACTATCTACTACTGAAAAGATACTTCCCGAACGCATAGCAGAGATTACTCACGATGTTGAGGCGGGCGAGAGAAGACGTCTTGATGTTCTGCTTGATGGGGCATCAGAAGTGGCAACGGGAGTGGCAAGTAAAACGGAAGAAAGGTTTGCATTTCTTGGCAGTATTGCTATGTATACTTTGTTAAACGAACTACGAGAAAAAAACCCTCAGGTGGGAGATCTGATGCTTCTGGAGCAACGAATAGCTGGGGGGAAAAATGACTTTGATGTTTGTGTCGAACGAGGTAAAAAACAAAAAGTGATGGACGAATTTGGGTGGGATAAAGAACAACAATCACTTACCAGGGGTCACATTGACTCAGGGAAGCAAATGGTTGATTTTATGGAACGATTAGAGATGCCAGACTTTCCTTGGCGGGCAGTAGAACTAAAAGGG
>CAISER010000038.1 GCA_903884375.1 Candidatus Collierbacteria bacterium
TATTTCAAATGACAAAAAAGATGAGGCTTCGCTTCATATAAAATCAAAAGCCAAAACCCCAGAAGGTGGCGGTTTGTTAATTTTGGTGATCACGAGTCTTTTGTTTGCATTTATCTTGCCAATATTAAGGCGCCTTGGTTTTGAAATAACTCATGTCTTTCCCATAAACAGTGAGATAAACATTATCTTTTTCTCCTTTATCTCCTTTGGGCTTCTTGGTCTTTACGATGACGTCATTAAATTTTTCGAACTACAACGCGAAGCAGGTTACGCGGGTCTGAAAACCATCCATAAGTTTATTATTCAATTTGCACTTGGATTTACTCTGGGTGCCATGATGTACTTCAATCTCGGCATCGACATAATTCACATTCCATTTTTAGGAGTAATTCACTTTAATTTATGGTTTATCGGTATTGCTGCATTTCTTATCGTTACTTTTGCAAATGCTGTAAACATTACCGACGGCATGGATGGTTTGGCTGGAGGCCTGTTAATGATTTCTCTTTTTGGATTTTTATTAGTCGCCACTTCAATTCTAGACATTCCCTTATCAGTATTTATTGCCCTTTGGCTTGGAGGGATTATTGCCTTTCTTTATTTCAATGTCTTTCCTGCACGTATTTTTATGGGGGATGTTGGTGCTTTAGCATTTGGTGCCACATTTGCAACCGTTGGACTTCTTACCGGGAAAATTGTGGCCATGGTCATAATTGGCCTACCTTTCTTGATTGATGGATTCAGTAGTTTGATTCAAATCCTTTCAGTAAAAATCCTAAAACGCCGGATGCTCCCAATCGCCCCTATTCATTATTGGTTACTTAAGATTGGCTGGACCGAACCCAAGATTGTTCAGCGGGCATGGTTGGCCGGGGTTATGTGCGTAATATTTGGTGTTTGGCTGGCTATCATTTAAAACCAATTGAAATCATGCAACCAAAGAAAGTTAGTCACTGGACCATCCTCCTCTTGGGGGTGATTCTCGGAATAATTGGTTTGGTAGCAATTTATGATGCCTCTGTTGTAGATGCGTTCAAAAATCACAACGACAAATTTCACTTTGTAAAACAACAAGGCATGTGGATGTTTCTCGGTATTATCGTTTCTCAAGTAGCCTCTTTTTTCCCAGTTAGTTTGATTAAAAAATATTCGCACGTCATTTTTCTCGCCTGTGTCTTCCTACTCATTATCGTTTTGATTCCAGGGATTGGGTCAAAATTCCTAGGAGCCAGAAGATGGATTCTCCTCGGACCTGTAGTGGTTCAGCCAAGTGAGTTAATCAAGGTAGCATTGGTAATTTATTTGGCTAAATGGCTAGATATCACAAGACCTCTCAAACAATTTGTTTTTATTCTGGCTTCAATTCTTTTGTTGGTGATGCTTCAGCCAGACTTGGGAACTAGTCTAATTATTGTCGGTGTCGGCTTATCAGTTTACCTAATTTCTGGTGCTCCCCTAAAAGAGCTCGCCATATTTATCAGTTTGATGGTGTTTGGAATTTGTATGCTAATCATTTCATCTCCATATCGTCTGGATCGCCTAAAGACATTTATTGATCCCTCAACCGATCCTCAAGGTGCCTCATATCACATTACCCAAGTGCTTTATGGCATTGGATCAGGTGGGCTAACGGGTGTGGGTTTGGGTAAATCCAGACAGAAGTTTGCTTTTCTGCCTGAAGCTACCACAGATTCTATCTTCGTGATCGTAGCGGAGGAACTAGGTTTTATCGGTGGAATACTTCTTATTTCAACTCTAGTAATGCTATCGCTTTCAGGTTTAAGGGTAGCCTATCAAGCTAGTGATAGATTCGATAAATTGCTGGCAGCAGGTATTTCTCTTATGTTTTTAGTCCAAACATTTGTTAATATTGGGTCAATGACAGCAATTGTCCCTCTTACGGGAGTTCCACTACCCTTCATATCTTACGGAGGCTCCTCTCTATTGACTAACTATATTGCCCTTGGCCTATTAGTTGGGGTTGCAAAAAGATCATGAAGAAGCCACTCGTTGTGTTTACAGGAGGTCATCACAACAGCGCTCTGGAGGTAGCAAAAACAGTTCAAAAAGAAGGTGTTGATGTGATTTGGATTGGTCACAAATTTACAGCCAAGGCAGAAAAAAGCATTTCATAAAGGAAAATGGAAATGACAATGGTGGCAATAATTGTAATTATCCTTTTAATGAATATGATAATGGTAATTCAAATAAAA
>CAISER010000039.1 GCA_903884375.1 Candidatus Collierbacteria bacterium
CATCAATTGTATCAAGAAAACTATTTGTTCCTCTCCAATCGTTATTATCTCAATTATTTAAATTATTATTTTTCTCTAATACTGCTCATTATCGCTTGTGGTTTATACTAAATTGGCTCCCCCTAAAGGACCAGTTCTGCAACCGACAAATTGAGTTTGATTACACACTTGAGGCTCTAAAAACTACCTTTTTCCAACTTTCTCAACCTCAATCATACCGAATGCAAGCTGTTTAATACTAATTAGTAAAAAGCCAAGCGAACAGTTTATCTTCAATTTGTTTTTTTAATGCTTCATCCGTGACTTTACCGATAAAATGTTTTGACTGAATTACATTCCCATCAGCCCTTGTTGCCTGACATATGACAGCCCTCATAGGTTTCTCATAAGCCTTATCAAAAAAAACACAATCTGAAATATCAATTATCTGATTTAGGTTATCCGAGACATATTGATATTTTCCAATGGTTGTTGATAAAGGTATTCCGAAAGTCATTGATTGATACCAGCCAGTTTGGTTAATCCATAAAATCATCGGCCTCACTTTAGCCATAATGTTAGACACATTACTCTTTGCACCACAATGGGTGCATTGCTGTTGTGGGTTAATTGTGAAGTGATTGCTACAAGCCACACACTGAACAGACTCGGGGTATCTCAAGGGATAAACAATGTCCCACTTAGCATATCCTTTTGCCATAGCTAGAAAGGAGCTTCCTCAATTTCTTCCTCGGTAGGCTCAGATTTAATTGTCTTTGCTAGTTCAATAGGACTCTCAAAAGTTGCATCTTTTACTTCCTCCAAGCCATAAACAAAATCAAGAACCTCTTGAAGGCTTTTATTACCATAGGATTGAGCCACTTCGTCTATCAATAGCATTTTTTCAGCACCGATATTTTGCACCAAATAATCTTTGGCATCAAAAACTTTACTCCGATAAAAACGGTAGTAATAATTTTCGGGGTTGTTAAACATCGGAAATTTTCTCTCCTCAACCAATTCACTCTTTACCAACTTCTCTATATAAGTGTCCAAATCCCGAGAATACGGCCCGTGAGTATACCTAACATAACTCATTTTGGAAATTGGCTCCCCAAATCTCTTTGATGCCAATAAATCTGTCAAAAACATCAACTTCTGCAAGTGTGTTTTTCCCAAGACTCCATTAAGGGCTGTGACAAAATAATACATTATCAAAGCAGTTATTCTGTCCATTTGTTTTTGTTTTGGAGTATCGTCAGGCATATCTTTAACCCTTCTACTTTAAGATTAACAGATTATATACTCTGTGGAAAGTTTCTCTAACCAAAAAGCTGAATAACAAGAAAGTTGACAAAGAATGACGCTGGAACCGTAATAAGTATTGCCAACAACCAACCCTTTTTAACAGCTAACAGTTTAGTTACGGCAATAAAGGACATCAACCAGAAAAGTCCTGTAACAACATAAATTACAGTTCTTCCACCAGACATCTCCCCTCCAGTGAACATTGGTCTAGACACCCAAACATTAACCACATTGGCAATTCCATACCATATTAGATTATTAACAAAGTCTTGTTTCCACGAAATTTTTTGAGGTTGCTCTTTTATATCTTTTTTCATTGTTTCCTTCATTTTTCCTTCTAATTTATAAAATCTTACTTTTCAAAGACAAACGTCATCACTGATTTGATAATCTCGGGTTTTGTTGCCAAATATGCTTTTGAGTCAGCTCCTGAAAAAACCGAATATAAAGTATCATCTTTAAATAAGGTGTATTCAATGTTGGTTGTAGAAACCTTGACATCCAAGGCTTGATAATCCGATGAATACTCCACCCAATAGGCTGGCTCATTATCTATTTTTGTCTCTCCACTTCCTAACAACTTAACATTTGAAAATTTTTGGTTTGCCTCCTCAATTTTGCCAGTTACGATTTCCTCTAAAGATGCCACTTCTTTTATACTATCAACCCCCTTTTCCTTTCCCAAATCTACTTGCTGGACAAGAATTGCAATTGTCACATATCCTTTCGTCGCCTTTTGAACAATATGCGCTCCATCACCATTAGTTATTTTCCAACCCTCGGGAAATTTAATTCTAAAACCATATTTTTTGTTTCTATACAAATTACCTACTATCTCCGAGTTTTCCACTCCCTTATCAGTCGCAATCTCTTTCACCTCAGTAGAGCCCAGACTATCACCCTGTGACGCTTCGTAACGGTTCCCCCAGTAGCTTACAGACCCGATAATTATCAAGGCAATTCCAAAAATAACAGTCTTTGGATTACTTAGTTTGTTTCGGAGAAAAATATAGGGGATTATTCCTAGAAGAAAGGAATAGATAAATAAACCTAAAAGGTATCCAAAAACCACAGCAACGCTTGATGTTTGATAGGAAAACAAAGCCTTAATCACCACCATAATCGAAAAACCCAAGACTAGTCTAGTAAAAGTTACAGAACCTCTTGTTGGATTATTTGCCATATCTCCATTATTGAATTAACAATTTCATTATAACTTACCACTGATAACCAATGATAAAATGACGACATCTTGACTGAAGCTAAAAATGTAATGACTTTATGACATACGAAGAGAAGTTTTCCCTAATCATCAGCAACCTGCTAGAGGCCAAAAAAATGGCTCGCAATGGCTATTATGCCAAGCTTTATCTGTCGGAAGCTTCAGTAATCAGCCCCGAAATCACTTATGACATTCTGCTAAAACTCCAAGACGACGAGAAAATTATTACCCTCCACGACGCCCCTTCATCACTGAAAGTAATAACAACCCTGCAACCCAGCGAAATGCTGAACCCAAACAGTTACTTTTTGATTGATTTTACCGACAGCTTTGTCAATTGGATTTCTGATTTCCAAATCAAGGAAAAAGGGAAAATAGAAAACCTTTCAGACGCAAACTTCAAAGAAGTCTACCCAGTTCTCGCTCAAATTGAGGATGAGATGCAACTTAGCCAGTCAGATAAATTTAATTTGGGCTTTATCTCTTCTATCCACGACCTCAGAGGATTTGATAATGAGGATGTAGATGAACTGGTAAATGGCTATCTGAAGATTTTGGATTACCTTAAAAAAATCGAGGTATTAGTTACTTACTCACACGGGGCAAAATCTCTTGATGCAGACATCTCCCTCAATGCCCCACGCTTCCTTGAAGTTTGGGAACGAGCCAAGAAAATCAACCAGTTACAAAACAAAACAACCCCAACTGTCCAAAAAGAAAAAGCTTTGGCAAACTATGACCCAAAAAGAGGCTTGCTAACCGTTGGAACTTCTTCAATCAAACTAAATAGGGAAAGCTTCAGGGCCAAAATAATAGAGATACTTCTAAAAGATGGAAAAAGCAAGCAAAAAGAATGGTCTTGGGATGAAATTATTGAAACAATTGAAGATACCAAGGATATAGAAGCTACCAAGGAAAGTAAGGATAAATTTTATCCAGCCTGTGACGGGTTATCAAAGTTCATTGCCCAAAAAACAGGCATAAATAATTTACTGATTTACAATAAGTCCACTGTCCGAATAAACCCAGATTACATTTGAGGCAATAGTTAGCCAAAAGTTAGCTAACTGCAATACAACTTCAGCTAACACCTCGTTTCATAAACTCTAGCTAATGGAAATTAGCAGAGCAACAGCAGTCCTTCCAAACCAAAAACCACAAACTGGAACGGTTCTTTTTGCCGACGAAAAAAAGAGACTGGTAGATTTCTTTGCAATTCTGATTGACATTGACCAAAGAATAAAAAGAAAGGAAGCCTTAAATAATGAAAAATCAGATAAGTGAAATCCAAATTACTCCAATCAAACCTGTTAATGGACTTGTGG
>CAISER010000040.1 GCA_903884375.1 Candidatus Collierbacteria bacterium
CAAAAATAAAATCTGTTATTTTCTTTATTCTTGCCTTACTTTCAAAAGAAACGGCCATTGTGTTACCTGCTTTGGTAATTTTATTTAATTACAAAGAACTAAAAAAACACATTTTTGGTTTTTTCCCCTTTCTCATTATTGGAGTTATTTATCTATATTTGAGATTTATGGTATTTGGCATTGCTCAAGGAGATAGTTATGGCTGGAATTTTTCTCCCACAAAAGCGGCCAATACTCTAATGTGGTACGTACTTTGGAGTTTTGGCGCACCGGAATTATTGGTCGACTACATTGGCAGTGGCTTAAGACCTATTCCCCGCCTTTTTTCGGATTATCCTTATTGGTGGCAGACAATATTCTCACTACTTTTTGGAACATTGATATCAACAGGAATTCTAATTTTTAAAAAGATAAAAAAAATTGACAAGTCGTTTTTTAAATATGTTGGATTATTTATAATCAGTTTGTTGCCGGTTCTTTTTCTTCCCCAGCATAAATTTACCTTAGAGCTAGGACTTCCTCTGGTAGGATATTCTCTTACTGTAGCCTGGTTGCTTCCATCAAAAAATACTCTGATAAAAATAGTATTTCTCGGCTTTTTTGTAACCTTGAATCTTTCCATGAATTATCTAACCTATACCCGAACTTACTCGGTTAATCGTTCAAAAACTGCCGAGAAAATTGTCAATTATTTTCAATCGGAATATCCTCAGTATCCTCAAAATATATATTTTGAGTTTATTAACGATACGGATAATTATGGAATAGACTGGGGTTCTTCAAAACAGATATCAAATGTAACTTCTGGATCAGATTTATTTAAAGTTTTATATCAAGACAATACAGTTAACCTGTATTTTCAAGATTATCCAGGTATAAGACCATCAAATAAGACTAAAATAGATATAAGTACCAAACAATTTTTTCAATGAAAAAAAACAAGCTAATCATTATTTCAAGTATTATCTTTCTCTTTTGTTTTTCATTATTCCTTAGGACTTACCGTCTTGAAAAAAATATACCAAGTTTATATGTTGATGAAGTAGCCGGTACATATAACACCTTGTATTCTCCAAACACAAACTCCATTAGTCAGCTGGATTTAAGCGCCAAATCCCTCTCACGTTTATCTCATTTCACTTGGTTGTTTGGGCTCACCCCACTTGGAGCTCGATCAGCAGCTGCCTTTTATGGTTCGCTTATCTCTCTTTTGGTTTCATTATTCTCATACGCAATAGCCAAAAAAATATACCCCACAAAAAGTTATGCAATAGCCATCATCTCCGGTTTACTTGCCTCCGTTCTGCCTTGGAGCTTTATGATTAGTCGCATTGGTCATTCCTCGGTACCGATAATCGTGTTACTTGTTTGTCTGCATCTTGTTATTCTCATAAAAGCCAAAAACACTCTCGGACATTTACTTTCCTTAATTCCGCTTGGTTTGAGCGTTCTCTATTATCCGTCGCTTGTCATCATCGCTCCAGTTGGAGTACTTCTTACTTTAATTCTCATGACATCAAAATTTGATAGTAACAAAAAATGCAAATGGTGGTTAGGATTTTTGGTATTTTTTGTCGCAATTATGTTGGTCGGAATTTCAAGATACCAAATATTAAACATCAAATCTCGTGGCTTTGACTTGGCAATTTGGAGAGATATCAATGTCACCGCCGACTCAAATTTTTATCGGGGACTTTCTCGCTTGTCACCACCAACTATCTTTTCTTTCAATATCGATACGGAAACTGTAGCCAACAAATTACTTTTCAATTATCCAATCTCGGTAGTTAAAACATTTACCAAAAATTATCTCTCGTTTTTTTCTCCGGACTTTCTTTTCCTAAAAGGAGATAATATTCTTCGACACTCAACCGGAACAGTAGGGGAATTTTTCCCCATTCTTCTTCCATTTATGATTTTTGGTGCGTTTGAGTTTTTCAAAAAAGCCGACACCAAATTAAAAGCAATTTTTCTTGTTTGGATATTGGTTTCTCCCATACCGGCAGCAATTACCAAAGACGGAGCCACTTATTTATTACGAGTCATTACTCTAATGCCTTTTCTAACATATTTCTGCTCCCAAGGAATTGTTTCTTCTTTAGGAATTTTCAAAAAGATATATCAAAAAGTAATATTTGGAACTTTTGTTGTCTTGTTAGGAATTATTGCCACATACAATTTTCTTTTTAGCTATTTCCACGTCTATCCGTCCTTGTCGGCATCACACTGGGAGTATGGTTTTAAAGAAATTTCAGAATTTCAAATACAAAATCCCGGGAAAATGCTGATAATCTGGGAGGATAAATATCCAGTCTGGTATTTTTGTTTTTGGCAAAAACTTCCGGGTAGTACTTGTGATCAAAATAAAATGATAAATAGCGAGACAGTCAATAGTTCCAGAATTGATCTACCCATACCTAACTTACTTTTCTCTCTTCCTCAGTCAAAAACTGATTTAAATACAATCATTTCAAAATACAATCCAAAATATTTAGTTATTCCCATAAAATATGAAATGGATTTCCAAGACATCGAAAAAAATAAAAAAGTTTTGGAAACAATAAAATATCCTGATCAAACGACAGCATTCACGATTCTAAAAGTTAACAATTAGTCTTGTATAGTAGAATATCTAATATGACCAAACCCAAAATAGCTCTCATTATCGGTGTTACTTCTCAAGACGGTTCGTATTTATCTGATTTTCTTCTGGAAAAGGGATATCAAGTAGTAGGTACCATTCGTCGCTCCACTTCTACA
Organism: Candidatus Collierbacteria bacterium; assembly: GCA_903884375.1. Classification (GTDB taxonomy): domain Bacteria; phylum Patescibacteriota; class Microgenomatia; order UBA1400; family MFAQ01; genus UBA2277. The sequence goes on from CAISER010000040.1 coordinate 2,761, forward strand.
CACCAGCCAAACATCGAACACTTAAAAGGAAAAATCATCCTTGAGGCTGCAGATTTAGTTGATCAATCATCAATTGATAATTTAATCATTAAGTATCAGCCCGATGAAGTCTACAACTTGGGTTCTCAAAGCGTTCCTGCCGACAGTTGGAGCCATCCTTTTTACACCGCCGAAGTTACGGCCATAGGTCCTCTTCGTGTTTTTGAATCAGTCAGACGTTTTTGTCCCAATGCCCACGTATATCAGGCAACTTCTCGAGAAATTTTTGGAGGAGTTGAAGGAATTGAACACGCCAATGAGAGTACACCTATAAAAGCCAACAATCCTTATGGTATTGCCAAGGCCTATGCCCATATGTTGGTCGAGGTATATCGAAAATCATACGATATGTTTGTTTGTGCCGGAATACTTTTTAATCATGAGTCTCCCAGACGTTCGCTTCACTTCGTCACTCGAAAGATTAGCATGGGTGTTGCCTGTATAAAATTAGGTATAAAAAATCCACCAGTAAACGAAATAGGTGAACCTTTAATTGATGCGGAAGGCAAACTTCATCTTGGTGATTTATCAGCCGTTCGTGACTGGGGATACTCCAAAGAATATGTTGAGGCCATGTGGTTGATGCTTCAACAGCCAACACCAAAAGACTATGTAATTGGTACGGACACAAGCTACTCAATTAAAGATGCCTGTAAAGCCGCCTTTGATCATGTAGGGCTAAACTGGGAAGACCATGTAATTTCCGACACCAAACTTCTTCGACCCACAGAGATTACAGCCATGAAGGGTGACTATTCCCTTGCCAAGAAAGAACTTGGTTGGCAGCCACGTACCTTTATGAAAGAACTTATGGAAATCATGGTTGATAGTGACATCAAACTTCTTAAAAAAGAAAATAAATGAAAAAAGTTTTAATTACCGGAAGTGAAGGCTTTGTTGGCCCTCATCTTTGGAGAGAACTTGAGTCAAATGGCTATGAAGTATATGGCACGACGCTTCACTCTCCCGAAAGTGGTTTAGCGAATAATATTTTTGTTTGTGATATTGAAAACCAGGAACAAATATCCACATTGGTCAATAAAATAATGCCTGACTTAATTTTTCACTTGGCTGGTTGGTCAAATCCGGCATCATCTTTTGCAAATCCTCAAAAAACTTTTGAGATTAATGTAATTGGTTTAATAAATCTTCTTGAGTCTGTACGGAATATCAATAATTATCATCCCAGAATTGTGGCCATTGGTTCAGCCGGAGAATTCGGAGTAGTACAGGAAAAAGATTTGCCGATACGAGAAAACACACTACTTAATCCAAACA
>CAISER010000041.1 GCA_903884375.1 Candidatus Collierbacteria bacterium
AATAAATATGCCGAAGGGTACCCAGGAAGAAGATACTATCAGGGGAATGGAGTAATGGACGAGATTGAAAACTTGGCAATTGAAAGAGGAAAAAAACTTTTTAAACTGGAACATATTAATGTACAGCCGTATTCCGGTAGTCCGGCAAACTTGGCTGTGCTTTTGGCACTAGTTGAGCCAGGAGAAAAAATTTGCGGAATGAATCTTAGCTCGGGAGGTCACCTTACACATGGACATAAAGTAAGTGTTTCGGGGAAATGGTTTAAAAGTGCCCAATACGGGGTAAATAACGAAGGGAAAATTGATTATGACGTTGTAGCTGAATTGGTAAAAAAAGAAAAGCCTAAGGTTATTTTTGCAGGAACAACTGCTTATCCGTTTGGTATTGATTGGGGAAGATTTGCCGAAATTGCCGATAGCGTTGGGGCATTTTTGGTGGCAGACATTAGCCATATTGCCGGATTGGTTGCTGCCAATGTGGTCGAAAATCCGGCCGATTATGCCCATATTATTACCAGCACAACTCACAAATCGCTTCGCGGACCTCGGGGTGCATTTATTGGAGTTACAAATAACGGATTGGAAAAAGACGAGTCATTGGGTATAAAAATAGATAAGGCTGTCTTTCCGGGACTTCAAGGTGGCCCTCATATGAATACTATTGCCGCCATGGCGGTTGTGTTTGAGGAAGCGGAAAGCCATGAATTTCTAATGTATGCCGAACAAGTCCTAAAGAATGCAAAAGTTCTAGCTAACGAACTTAAGACGGGAGGATTGAGAGTATTTGGAACTGAGAATCATTTGATACTTGTGGAGGTAGAAAAAGAAAAAGGGAAAGAGATGGCCATAACACTTGAGGAAGCGGGGATTGTTGTTAATGCCAATACAGTTCCAGGTGATCAGGGAAGCCCCCAAAAACCTTCAGGAATTCGTTTGGGAACACCAGCTGTGACAACAAGAGGCATGAAAGAGTCGGAAATTAAACAGATTGCTCGGCTTATCTTGAGAGCATTTGGCGGTGAATCTGCAGATAGTATTAGAAAAGAAGTATTAGAAATTTGTAAAAAATATCCATGCCCAAACTAATCTTAGACGGAAAAAAGGAAGCAGATAAGTTGACTTTGTTTCTTGAGGAGTCGGAGAGATTAATGGGTAAAAGCCTTCTCATTTTGCAGTGCGATGGTCATGCGGAAGAAAGTACTTATGTAAAATTGAAACGAGAAATGGGGGAGAGACTTGGAGTTTTGGTAAGTGTGTCTTTGGCAAAAAATAAAGAAGAATTAAAAGAGATGATAGTCGAGGCAAATAGTGATGAAACGGTAGATGGAGTATTGGTGCAGTTGCCGATAATGGGTGCTAGTAAAGAGGAAACCGAGCAAATATTGTGTTCGATTAATCCGGAGAAGGACATAGACGGGCTAAACCCGAATTCTAGGTTCATTCCGGCAGTGATTCGAGCTGTGGAAAGAGTCATAGAAATTTTTAAGGTGGATGAAGAACAAACTATAGCAGTGGTAGGTTCTTTAGGTCAGGTCGGCAAACGATTGATGGAAAGATTAAAGACACTCGGTTTCCAAGTTGTGGGGATGGATAAAGGAGACGATTTATTAAAATTAAATAGTTCAGATGTGGTGATTAGTTCGACTGGTGTAGCCGGAGTGATTAAAGGAGAGATGGTTCCCGATGGCTTTGTGGGAATAGATTTGGGATATCCTAAAGGAGATTTTTCCTTAGAAGCTTTTGATAAAGCTTTGATGATTACACCAGTGCCTGGTGGAGTTGGACCTTTGACTGTGATCTCACTTTTTGAGAACTTGACGGAGGTATAACATATTTATTTATAATTGAGTGTTTGTTATTACTTCTTGCAGGTTGTTTCTTTTTATATTATTGTTAATTCATGTTGGATTACACACAAGAGGAGGTAAATAAAGATATTGATACGGAAATAAATAATGGAGGTGATAGAGTAGAAAAGTCAGAAAAAATTGAGCACGGTCGAGTGGCCATTACCGGAAGTGTTCACTTTCCAAAATATGGAGAAGAAGGAAGTCCGGATACAGTTCGGGGAGAACAATCTTTAAGGGCGATTGAAAAAGTGCTGGATTCCGGGTTTGGGGTGATTGTTGTGATTACCCAAAAGACAAACGCAGAATATCGAGAGAAACTGAATGAGTTAAAGGAAACGGGGAGATTGATTCTTATGGAAGAAGAAGAAAAACCGGATGAAGATGCACATAGTTATGGTGTATCGAGAAGACAGGCGATAGAAGAATCAAAAAAACAAGGATTTGCTTATGTGATGACCGGAGAGCTGGAAAAAGAAGATTTACTTGACCCGGAAAACTTAGAAAAATTTATTAAATCATTTGAAGATAAAGGGGTAGGAATGGCCATAATGAATCGAAGGGGAATTATGGAGAAAAATAGGAATTTGACAGAAAACAATACAATTGGTTTACCCGAAGCACAGTATTACGGAGAGTATTCACAAAATCTATATATATGGCGAAACTGGAAAGACGCCGGTTTTGATGTGCCTAGAGCGCCATATGATTTATTAAATGGAACGAGATTTGCGGTCAACGAAAAAGTAAAAGTTAAGATTGACGGATACGATTATTTAATTAGACCGTCGGACTTGATGGAGATTAGATACCATTACCAAAGTGAAGGCGAAATTGGGTTTCCATATAAGGTAGACCACTACTCGGCGGCAATTTATAACAGCCCGACTTTATGGATGGCTTTGGCAGGAAAGGATGGTATAGCTTCGGTCGAGATTGATTATCAACACCCTGAGGAGCAAACAAGGCTAGAGGAAGGCGCAGGGAATAGGGAGACATTCATTACCAAGCGATTAGAGCAAAAAAGGGCTATTGTGCTACAAAACTTTGATTTATGCTGCAACATTGTTCTTTGGAAAGAGAACGGTATGTGGCCTGAGGTGATTATGGAGGCAATTAACAACAAAAAGCCTTTGGAACTTAAACATTTTAATATAAAGGATTGGAAATTGGAAAACGGGAAGATAGTAAAAAGAAGGGAAGAATTAGGGGTGTAGGAGAAGTTATTTTGTGGTAGAATAGGCAGGTTAATTAATAATTTGTTCCGATGACGAATCTCTAATCAGTCTCGGAATTATAAAAAGAGATAAAAAATATGGCTACAAAAGCTAAAACCGTGGTGAAGACTACACCCAAAAAAGAAGTCAAAAAGTCAGCTACTAAAAAAACCGTTAGTGTTAAGAAAACTGCAGAGATTGTTGTGGAGAATACTTCGAATAGTGTTATAAAGAAAGTGGCTGTTAAAAAGGTAGCTGTTCCAAAAGTTGAAAAGATTGAAGAAGTTAAGATTGATACGGTAAAAGAAGAAAAGGAAGTAAAGGAACCCAAGAGGATCGTCACATCCACAATAGAAGAACTTTTTGAGGCTGGTGCTCATTTTGGTCATGTGGTCAAAAAATGGAATCCAAAAATGAAAAAGTATCTTTGGGGTGCCAAGAATGGAATTCACATTTTTGATTTAGAAAAAACAATTGCCGGATTGGATGAAGCCTGTAAGGCTTTGACAAAGGCTGCTCTTGAGGGTAAAAGAATTGTTTTGGTTGGTACTAAAAGACAAGCCAAGCAGATACTCGAAGAAGAAGCTAAAAGAATTAGTGTTCCTTATATTACCCAACGCTGGATGGGAGGCTTGATTACCAACTGGAAACAAGTTAAGTTGACTTTAGATAGATTAAACTCACTTAAGCTGAAAAGGGAACAAGGTCAGTTAAAGAAATTTACCAAGAGAGAACAAGTGCTTTTTGATAAGGAGATTGCCAGATTGGAACGTGTAGTCGGAGGTATCGCTACTCTCAAAGACGCTCCTGAGGTGGTTGTGGCGATTGATACCCACAAGGAAAAACTTTCTGTTAAGGAAGCAAAAACCCGTGGAGCAATGGTTATCGGTTTAGTTGATTCAAATGCAAATCCAGATTTAGTAGATTTTGTGGTTCCGATGAACGATGACTCAGCCAAAGCTTTGGAGATTGTAATAGCGGCATTTGGTAAAGCCTTGGAGGTTGGTTTAAAGGAGCGCAAAGATCTAACACCGGTTATTAAAGCTACAAAATAAAATGGTAGAAAAAATTAAAGAATTACGTGAAAGAACTGGTGCAGGAGTTATGGATGCCAAGAAAGCTTTGGAAGAAGCCAAGGGCGATATGAATAAGGCAGTTGAATTGATTCTAGCCAAAGGTTTGGCAAGAGCCGAAGAGAAGTCCGAGCGTGAAGTAAATAGCGGTAAAGTCTATTGTTATACCCATTTGGGAGGTATCGCTGCATCAATGGTTGAAGTTGCTTGTGAAACTGATTTTGTGGCCAAAACAGATGAATTTGATGTTCTGTGTAAAGAAATTGCCATGCAGATTGTATCAATGAACCCAAAAGATGTCGAAGAACTGTTGGCCCAACCTTACATTCGAGAGGCTTCAAAAACAATTGAACAGCTGATTAAGGAACTAATTGGCAAAACAGGCGAGAATATTCGCGTTATTCGTTTTGCTCGTTTTAAACTGGGAGCAGAGTAATAAGTACGTATTAAGTATCAGGGATTAGGTATTATGATTATGGAAGTGAGTTTAGTGTTTGATTGTTATAGTACAATGTGTTTATGGTAATAGAACATGAATTGATCACTCTTTTGCGACAAAAGTTTGCTAAAGTTGTTGAGATTGTAGAAGAAGATTTTGCGACTGTTCGAGTTGGAAGGGCAAAACCAAGTTTAATTGAAAATTTGGGAGTAATGGCCTATGGTGGAAGAATGCGTTTGATGGAAGTGGCCACAATAAACGCTCCAGACCCAAACATGTTGACAGTTACACCATATGACAAAAGTATTATGAGAGATATTGAAAAGGCGATTGCCGACAGTGAAATGCAACTATCTCCGGCAGTATCCGGTGATATGATTCGTATTGTTATTCCGTCCCTTACGCAAGAACGCAGATTGGATTTTGTGAAGCTATTAAAACAAAAAACCGAGTCTGGAAAAGTAATGCTTCGTCAGGCGAGACAAGATATAAAGGAAAAAATTGATGCTCTAAAAGAGCGAAAAGAAGTATCGGAAGATGATATTTTTATGTTACTTGAGCAGCTCGACAAGATAACAGGAGAAATGAATGAAAAAATTGAGGAAATGAGTAGGGTAAAAGAAGAGGAAATAATGGCAGTTTAGTTGGCAAAAACAACAGTCTCGACCTTGGTGATTCGTTGTTCGTGATTTTCGATTTTGGGGCGATATGTGGCTGTGACTTGATTTTCGATATGTAGATTGCGTAGTTCTCCGTAAATCTTGTCCTGCATTGTTAAAAGGGTATTTTTTATTTCTGAGACATCGGTCTTTAAACAGGAGACATCGGTCTTTAAACAGGAGACATTGGTCTTTAAACAGGAGACATCGGTCTTTAAACAGGAGACATCGGTTTTTACCCCCGAAAGATCTTGCTTTATCTCGTTTAATTGAGTTTGTACATCAGTAAATCCTTCGGCTGTTCTGGTTTCAAGTTTTTCTAGCTCTTCCTTTGTTGCAAAGGTTTTTTCGAGTTTCTTGACATCCGCATCAGTAATCATGGTTCCAGTATAACAAATATATTGATATGATTTAATAATGCAACTTATTGTTTTTATCTTAATGCTTTCCGTATTAATTCTGATTCACGAGTTGGGACACTTTTTTGTGGCCAGACTATTTAAAATGCGGATAGAGGAGTTTGGTATTGGTTTACCTCCTAGAGCTAAAGGACTCTTTAAGCGTGGAGGAACTTTGTTTAGTCTTAACTGGCTACCTTTGGGTGGTTTTGTAAAGCTATATGGTGAGGATATGGAAAATCCTGAACAAGCGGCATCACCCGAGGCTTTCTTTAACAAACCTATGTGGCAAAGAGCGGCAGTTTTACTTTCAGGAGTATTTATGAACTTTGTTTTGGGGGTACTGGTTTTTGGGATTGTCTATTCATACTTGGGCATTCCGACAAGGACGGATAAAGTGATGATTGTGGAAATTGCCAAAGATTCTCCTGCAGAAAAGGCAGGGATTGAGATTGACAGTCAAGTAAAAAAGATTATTTTTGAATCAAAGGAAATTGCTTTTTCAGGGATTGATGAGTTTGTAACACAGGTTGATAAATTAAAAGGAAAAGAAGTTGAGATCGCCTTAGTAAATAAAGATGGAACTGAAAAAACTGTATTAATTACTCCTAGATTGTCTCCTCCTAAAGAACAAGGGGCTTTAGGAGTTGCATTAAGTAGTATTGAGATGAAGAAATATCCTTGGTGGCAGACGCCATTTAGAGGAATAAAGATTGGTCTTGAAGAAGCTTGGGGATGGGGGAAAGAGATTACCAAGAATCTAGGAGTTATTTTGTATGACTTGGTAACCGGTAAGGGTTTACCCAAAGATGTTTCCGGACCTATTGGTATCTATCAAGTAAGCAAAGAGGTTTACAAAATCGGTTGGGTGGCTGTGTTGCAGTTTATGGGAATACTTTCAATCAACTTGGCTATTTTAAATATTATGCCTTTTCCTGCTTTAGATGGAGGAAGAATTGCTTTTCTGGGGATAGAAAAAATTATAGGTAAGGTTAAGAAAAATAAAATAGAAGGGTATGTGAACACGGCAGGGATGATTTTCCTTTTGGGATTGATGGTCTTGATAACGGTAAAGGATGTGATCAAATTGTTTAAGTAAAGATATTTATCCTATTCCTCTCATACTTATCCCTTCCGTAAAACGGTTGGTGTCTTTTCCCCAGCGAAATAAGCAACTTGTCGCGTAGCAATAAACTCTATTTGAATACAATCAGAGACCGGGCTTTTTAACGCTTTGCGCGGCCTATACTTCAGGGACAAGTATGCGGAATTGGTGGAACATTTGGTTTATGATGGAGTTATGAAAGAAAAAGATTGTTTGTTTTGCAGGATAGGGGAAAAGAATGAACCCAGCGAGATAGTATGGGAGAGTGATGATTTTTTGGCTATTAAAAATAAGTATCCCGTAGCACCGGTACATGTGCTAGTTATGCCGAAGGATCATGTAAAAAAGGCCGAAGTTGGTACTAGCGGAAGTGGTATGTTCTGGGGTAAAATAATGCCAGTCGTTTTCGAGGTGGTTTCTTTGCTAGGCCTGGATAAAACCGGGTATAAATTAGTCAACAACGGAGCAGGTTATAACCATTTTGAACATGAACACATCCATATTTTGGGCGGGACGAAATCCGAACCAGATGGAGCAACCTAAGCGGATAATAAAAACAAAAATAAAAAAACAGAAAGGTAGGTGCATTTATTTATGGCACTCGTTGCAAGAAAAAAACAAGGACAAACTACTCAACAGCTTATTAGTGAATTCAAGAAATTGACTTATGAGGACTCTGGACTCGAAAAGGTTAAGTCTTTAGGTATGACTGGATACCAGAAACCTTCAACTGTACGTAATATTAAGATGATTGAACTTCGAAAGGCTTCGGCTAGAATTCGTCGTCGAAATAAACGCGCGGCAGGTATAACAAAGTAATTAGTTCATTAATGCTATATTTACAGCTAAAAACAGAAGCAATAGCAGCTCAAAAAGCGGGAGATGCTCGATTACTTGGTGCTCTTCGTCTACTTTTGTCGGAGCTATCTTATGCCAAAGTTGAGACAAAAACAGAAGATCTTCCTGATGAAGTGGTTATTCGAGTATTGTCTAAAGAAGCCAAAAAACGCAAGGACTCGATTGAAATTTACGAAAAAGTGGGTGAAAAAGTTAGAGCCGATCAGGAGAAGTACGAATTGGCGATGATTGAAAAATATCTACCAACTCTGATGGCAGAGGCTGATGTTGAAGCAGAAGTAGCCAAGATAGCTGCCGAAACAGGGCTGACAGGAGGTCGTTTGATGGGTGCTGTGATGGGTAAACTCAGAGGCAAAGCTGATGGGGGAATGATAAATAAGATTGTATTGGAAAAATATTCCTAATTCGTTAAAAACACCACCAAAGGAAGCATTTTTTTGAAGTTGTGGGTTTATTATTAAATGTTACCGGTATTTGCGGAATTACTGTTGGTACTGGGGTAACGGTAGAAATTATTCTGGTTTTTGGCGAGACAGGGGATGTGGGTGTAGAAAGGGGTGTGACTTTTGTTGATGGAGAAATAATTGATTTTATATTTATGGATAATTTGGTGATTGTTGATTTTAAAAGGTTGTATTTGTAATAAATTCCGATGCTTTTTGTACTGACTGGCTTAGTAGTAATTTTCATAATATTACTCCAGTTTCCTGGCATACAACCGATTTGGCCACGAACCTTAAAGAAATAGGTTGTGTTGGGTTTAAGAAGATTTACCGTGAAGTTTTGAACACCTTCTCTTGCTAAATAAATATCAGACCCGTGTTCTTCAGCGGTACTTTGAGTAGAGTAACTAACAAAGTAATGATTGGTGTTAATAATTGGTGTGAAGAATAATTTTGCCGAGATATTGTTAACATTTATTTGAAATAAGTCGGGAGGAGAAGCTGGTTTGGTATCTTGGCAGACATAGGTGGCGGGTTGATTTGACGATGAAGTGCTGGATGATGTGTTTGATTCGGTAGAAGAAGTTATTGTGGGCTGACCGAATAAACTAAAAATTGAAAAATGACGGCAATCTTAGTAATAGGGATAATTAGGGTAAATTTATGATGTTTGTTTTTTTTATGATTGGTTAGAGAGATAGTAGAATATAGATATGATTAAACTTGAATTAGAAATCGTTGCAGATAGTAGGTACCCATTTGATAGAAAAAGGGTTAAAGAGGCTTTACTCAAGACTCTTATGGAACAGGAAATTGTTGATGGAGTGGTAAAAATATCATTGTCTGTTGTAGGGGAGAGAAAAATTAAAGAGCTTGAAAAAAAGTATTTTGGGGAAAATAAAGTAACTGATGTGTTGTCTTTTCCTTTGGAAGAGGGTGAAAAAATGCCCGAAGACTTTGATGGAATAAATTTGGGAGATATTGTTATTTGTTACCCACAGGCCAAAAGACAGGCAATTCAGTGGAATAGGGTGGTAGATGAGGAGATTGAATTTTTGGCTTGTCATGGATTGCTTCATTTATTGGGAATTCATCACGATTAGATTTAGGTAATCTTTTGTAGTAGAATCCAGAGTGTACTTTAAGAGTTTTCATTTTTAGGAGGTGGTGAAAATGGAGAAACGAAGTGGTGAAGTTTTAGAGCTTAAAGATCTAGTTGAAATAGCAAAAAGCTTAGTTACTTTGCTTGAGGGGAAGGTCTTCGATATTGTGTCTTACCATTCAAGATTAAATTACTTTCCGATGGTAGTAGAAAGCAGACAGTTAAAATCGCGAGAAATAGTTGTCATTGACACCTTAGTAAAATTGTTGTTATCTCCAAGCAGATCTCTTTCTTTTGATTTAAAAGAAAAACCGGAGATTATAATGGTATCAGACCGACAGATCATAATCGTAAGACTTTTATCGCCAAGAGACACCGTTACGAGAGTGATTTTGATTAATGAGAAGAAATCGGAAAATGATTAATATGTTTTGACCCTCGGAAACGGGGGTCTTTTTTTTAAAAAACGGGTTTTAAAGTGATGGGGAGAACTATTTTGAATTATTGAGTAAGTTTAATATTTTTTGAAGAGGGGTAGCTGAGTTTTAAATTGATATAGTGTCTGAGAAAACTGAGTAGTTTTGATGTGGTTATTGATAGTTGACACGAGTGAGGGGGACAACATAAGGTATTAACTATCGTGAGCTTTTATCAAAAATATCGACCAAAGAAAATTAAGGAACTAGACCTAGTGGCTGTGCGTGATTCTTTGGCGTCTACCTTAAAGAGTGGAAAGATATCTCATGCCTATTTGTTTGTGGGGCCTCGTGGTTCCGGAAAAACCAGCACGGCTAGAATACTGGCTCAAATTGTTAACTGCGAAAATAATCAAGATAAAAAAGATAATCTGGAAGAACCCTGCGGTAAGTGCGATTCTTGTTTGTCACTTATTGGTGGAAGTAGCGTGGACGTGATTGAAATTGACGCAGCTTCAAGTGGCTTGGTAGATGATATTCGTGATTTACGAGAGAAGGTACGTTTAGCACCCGTACAGCTTCCCAAAAAGGTTTATATCATCGATGAAGTACACATGGTCTCGACGGCAGGGTTTAACGCGCTTTTAAAGACATTGGAGGAGCCTCCCAAACATGCCATTTTTATTTTATGTACAACTGAAGCGCAAAAAGTACCGGAGACAATTATGAGTAGGTGTGCCAGAGTAAACTTTACCAAAGCCACCGATAAGGAAATCATCGGCTCTTTAATGAAGGCTGTTAAGGGAGAAAAACTGGATATCGATGAAGACGCTCTTAGAGAAATAGCTGATGCTACCGATGGTAGTTTCCGTGAAGGTCATAAATTGCTGGAACAGTTGGCTGCGTATGGAAAAACAATTGATGCAGGATTGGTATTGGAAGTATTAGGGATAGCCGGTAGGGTAACAATAAAAAAACTATTGGAAGCAGCAATAAAAAGAGATACTGGAAAAATAGTGAAAATTTTTGAAGAAATGGAAAAAGGTGGCATAAAAGCCCAAGTATTGGCATCATCACTGTTATCTGAGGTCAAAATTTTGCTTGAAGATAGTTTGGAGAGAGGGAGTTTGGTTAAAGACGAACTTAAACTAATCGATGAATTGATAGAGGCTACAGATAAAATAAAGGTGTCCCCCTTACCTTTATTGCCATTGGAAATTGCTTTATTGACATTAGCTATTGATGAAAGCGGAGGGGCAACCTCCCCAAAAGTTGAGGCTCCTGCCCAGCCGAAAGAAAAAACAAAAGAAATAATAAATGTTAATACGGAAAGTACTATAACAGGGGAAAACGAAACAGATAAGAGTAATGTGGTTGTACAAAATTATGATGGGCCTTTGGTGAGTATTGATAGGATAAAAACTGAGTGGATGGACTTTTTGAACGTCATGTCTACCAGTTGTGGTTCTTTGGCGGGAATGCTACGACTGGTATCGCCAGTGGACTTTAAAGGAAAATCTTTAACTCTTTCAGTAACATCAAGATTTCAACAGGATATGCTGGAGCGAGACGTTAAAAAGAAATTGATAGAAGAACAAATGGCAAAAATTTGGGGACCAATGACTTTTAAATGTGTTTTGGGAGAAAAAGAACCAGTACGAACAGCTCCAGAATTACAAGATCTTAATGTATTACCTGTTAATGATGAGGAGACTGAAGACAAAGGCATTGTATCGGCTGCAGAAAAGATATTTGGTAGTTGATTTTTGAAAATTATTTCTTTTGTTATCGTTTTCTCATTAATGTATCTGTCGCTTAATATCATTTTATCTTCATTGAGGGAGATGTTATACAATAGGATTTGTTAAAAGTTATTTTTTAAAATGTTTAACGGAATAAAACAGTTCGGTTCACAAGGCGCAGCTATTGCTAAATTGGCCATATTGCAGAAAAAGATTCAGAACCACAAGACGGAGGTAGAAGAAAACGGAGTAAAGGCGGTTGTTTCCGGAGATGGAAAACTGAAAGAGCTATTTATCGATGAGGAAAATATGAATAAGGCGGTTAAGGTGATTAACGAAGCGATTACCAAGGCACAAAAATACTCTGCCGAGGAGATGAAGGATTCGATGGGGGATTTGTCTAAGGTTTTGGCCAATATGCCTAAAGGAATGTAGTTATGCGAAGTATACGCCCGGTTCAAAAAGTAATCGATGCGTTTGAGTCTTTGCCTGGTGTGGGACCAAAGTCGGCCGCTCGACTGGCATATTACCTTCTTAACGTTCCTCAAGAAAAATTAACGAAATTTTCGGAGGCTTTGGAAAACTTAAAAAAGGATACCAAGCTTTGTGCGCTGTGTTTTAATGTGGGAGAAGAGGAGTTTTGTCCAGTTTGCCAGGATGAGTCTAGAGATAGAACCCAAGTATGCGTGGTAGAGAATTCATTGGACTTACTGGCATTTGAAAGATCAGATGGCTTTGTTGGCGTATATCACGTCCTTGGGGGAGTAATTAATCCTTTGGCTAATATTGGACCAAATGATTTGAGGATTTCTCAGCTTTTAGGGAGAATAAAAACAGGCGAGATAAAAGAGCTAATTATTGCCACTAATCCCAATATGGAGGGTGAGGCAACGGCGATGTATATCACCCAAAAAATTAAGGATATGGGTCTGAGTGAAAAGCTGAGAATTACGAGGATTGGCAGGGGTTTGCCGACAGGGGCGGATGTGGAGTACGCCGATGGGCAAACCTTATTGAGAGCGCTTGAAGGCCGAAGTGAGATGTAGAACATTTCTTTATATGGTTTAATTAATTGATATGTCAAGTGTTTTAGGACAAATTGGCCAAAACGTAGCTGATAATCTATTTGAATTAGGCCAGGGCGCCGTGAAGGGAACTGTTGGTGTTGTTGCAGATGTAGCTCAGGAAGCCGTAGAACAAGTTATTCCGTCTCATAACCTATCTGATGTTCAATATAGCGATAAACAAACAGGAATCGAAAAGAACAAAAATATCGAAGACAGAAAAATGATGGAAAAACGAAGATTTGAAGAAGTTAGAAGCGAACTGGCAAGATATTCTTCATGGAAGAAAGAACAAGATAGGAAAATAGCCGAGGAAAAATCAGCAGAAGGTCAGCAAAGACAAAAAGAAAAAATAGAAAAAAAAGAAAAAGATAATTGGGTGAAAAGAATGATTAATAGATCCCAAACATCTACAGAAAAGGGAAGATTGGTGGAATAAATTAATTCACCGTGACAGTGGTCTGAGGCGAGTTTCTTTTAGCGTAAATTACTGTTTTGTATGGAGGAATGTTTAGATCTGCAACACTAGTCGTTGTGTATGAAAATGATCCAGCGTGTGAGGCTCCACGACTTAAAGAACCACTATTGCATTTTGTAGTGGCAGTGCTCAGTGATACTGTTCTGGAATGAGTATGTGTCGTAGTGCCTCCTGAAGTTCCCGGGGTGGCATTGCCATAGATAAATTTACCATCAAGACTAGTGTATCTAGCCCAGCCAAGTGGTGGTAACACGTCAGTAATAGTAATTAAATTCGCGATACCTTTTGCATCACTATTAACAGAAGCAAAGGACATTGTTAAATAAGGGGGTAAATTAGAATCTGAACTGGTGGTACCAGCTGTTGCGGAATGTCCGAGACCGCCACAATTATTTGCTGTTCCTCCATCAATAACACCTGTGTTTGTGGTATTAGATATGCCAACAGATGTTTCCGTGTGGGAGTGAGTGGATGCTCCAGCAGGTGTTGGTGTCAAATTATATGACGAATATAATCGAGGAAAATATCCGTTCAGATTTGTGTTGGCAGTCCAACCAGAAGGAACTGATGAGTCAAATATTCCGATAAGTCCTGATTTTATGGATAAGTCTGAATTTTTACACAGAACCATGTCGACATAGGGAGGGTAAACGGTAATGGCGGCAGGGAAATTTATGGTATATGAATGCGTGTGGGATCCGGAGGCAACTTTGGTTGCATTTGTTGAGCTTGTTGTACTTGATCCGTGAGTAAAACTACCAGATGCTGTATGTGTATGGGTTGCTGAGCCTCCTGTTGTTCCATAAGTGCTGCTTCCATAAGGGAAATACCCCGTGTCAAAATCAGTGTTTCTTGTCCATGATGTCGGACATGTTGCAGAAGTGTACATTAAATTAAACGACCCGCTCCAGGCTAGGAAACCATTGGTTGTGGTAACACCATCATAATCAAGATTAATGGTTTTAGTTCCATTGGGAATCGAGGGAACTCTAACCCAAATTTGAGTATCGGTTGTATTACAACCGGATTCAATCCAATAATTAAGAGAGGTGGTATTATCAGAGTCTTTGATACGGATATCTCCACAATCTGCAGTCATGGAAGCAGCAGCTATGGGGGTAGCTGTATCTAAAGAAAAAAGAACATCGTAGTCTGTAAGAGTTGTTCCAGAATTGGTAATGGCTATATTGTTGTGGCCAAAACAGGAGTTGTTGGCAGAAAAAACATTTGCATTACAATCAGCGACAGTAAAAGATTTTGCCAAACATTTTCTTCTTTTTCCAGAGGCGGTTGCGAGAGATAAAGTATCAAGTGCGTCAGGGTAGCCATCTGTATCACTATCTACCATATATATAGGTGCTCCAATTTTGATTTGTGCTCCGGTTCCTAAATTCATTACCGCTCCTGCCTCCATAACTAGAGAACCAACGACGATAGTAGAGTTTGCCAGAGTGGTTATAGCAACATTTGAGCCAACAGTCAAAATGGCAGTGTTAGTGGTTGAAAGCTCATTGTTATTACACTCATCAATTCCGTTTATGCTATTTGTAGCCGCAATATCACAGGTGGAGGAAATCGTATAGTTACCAGAAGCTGGAAGAGAACAAGCGGCTGCGTGGGCAGATTTTGGATAGAATAATAAACAAAATACTAATGTTAGGAAAATAATATTTATTTTTTTCATCTGATGGAAATTGTGTTTTTGCTAGTATTTGTTCCGTCGCTAATCTCAATACCGAAGGTGTAAGTCTGGTTGTGGGTGTCATCTATTTTCCAAGAACCAGACCACTGACCATCTAGGGGAGTTCCGTTGGTAAGTATTAGATTGTATGTTGGACTTTTGTTGTCAGAGTTAAGTGTTATTTTTGCGGCGGTAACCGGTTTGGTGTGATTTACATAAAGAGTAAATTTTTGTACTGTTCCAACACTTGGGTCATGTGGATCGATGACTGCCTTAGTCATCTTGGGGCCATTTGTTTTTCCTTGACTGATGGTATATGTTTCAAGACCTTTAATTATGGGGATGGGAGTTGGGGTGGCTTTAGGTTTTTTAGGAGCTGTGAGGGTAATCGAATTATTTGATATGGTGAGAGATTCGTTATTTAATATTTTAAATAAAACGATATAGGCAACTAAGCAGATGGAAGCAATTCCCAAAAAAAAGGAGAGAACTAAAAAGAGACATTTGTTGTTGGTGACAAGATTATTCTTTTTTCCTACATTATCATTTTTTTCTACCATAACCTCATCGGTTCCATTATCCATATCTATATTTATGACAGTATTTTGTTGTGCTGTCAAATAAAAAGTGGGATAGAATTGGTTTATGTTAAATCTGTATAACAGTTTGTCAAAGAAACAGGAAATTTTTGTACCAATACATAAAGGAGAAGTAGGAATGTATGCTTGTGGTCCGACTGTTTATGGTTTTACTCATATTGGGCATGGACGTAAATATGTGACGGATGATGTTTTAAAAAGAACTTTGGAAGTTCTTGAGGAACTGAAAGTAAAGCACGTACAGAACGTTACGGATGTAGGTCACTTGGTGTCGGACGGAGACGAAGGTGAAGACAAAATGGAAAAAGGTGCTGCAGCTACCGGGAAAACTGTTTGGGAAGTGGCTAAAGAGTACACCGATTATTTTAATAAGGTAATGAAAGAATTGAATGTATTAACGCCAACGGTGATATGCAAGGCAACAGAGCATATTGATGACCAAATTGCATTAATTGAAAAAATTATTGCAAATGGATTTGGTTATGACACGGAAGAGGCAGTATATTTTGACGTCACTAAATTTAAAGACTATGGAAAAATGTTTAATCAAACGTTTGAGGATAAGACAATCGGAGCACGTGAGGAAGTGGAAACGGGAAAATATAAAAAACATCCAGCTGATTTTGTTTTGTGGTTTAAAAGAGTAGGAAAGTTTAGAGATCACGTAATGCACTGGAATAGTCCTTGGGGGGATGGTTTCCCTGGGTGGCATATCGAGTGTAGTGCGATGAGTATGAAGTATTTGGGTGAACAGTTTGATATTCATACAGGGGGAGAAGATCATCTTTCAATTCATCACCCAAATGAGATTGCCCAAAGCGAAGCAGCCACAGGCAAAAAACCATTTGTAAAGTACTGGATGCATACTACTTTCTTAATGGTTGATGGAAAAAAGATGAGCAAAAGTTTGGGAAATCTTTACAGGTTGTCTGATTTAGCTGAGAAGGGTTTTTCACCATTGACTCTGAGGTATTATTTTTTGACAACTCATTACAGAAAACAGATGAATTTTACTTGGGAAGGTTTGTCTGGAGCAAAAAATGCTTTAGCGAAATTAAACAAAACGGTGATAGACCTTTCCGATGTACCGGTAACGGCAGATGGATGGTCGGATGAAGGAAGGGACTATTATGAAAAGTTTATAATGGCCATGGAAGATGATTTGAATACCTCTTTAGCCTTATCAGTTGTTTGGGAAATGATGAAGAGCAAAATTTCAGATGGAGCCAAAAAGAATCTAATTGTGGTAATGGATTCGGTACTGGGGTTAAATTTAGGGAAAGAGGAGATTTTGGATATCCCCAAAGAAATAATGGACTTGTTGGCAAAAAGAGAAGAAGCAAGAAAAACAAAAAATTGGGAAGCTTCCGATAGAATCCGTGATGAAATTTTGGCACAAGGATATCGAGTTTATGATTTTGCTGATGGAGCAAAAGTAAAGAAGATTTGATTGTGTTAGACTGATTTATGGCCTTAAATAAAGTGAGCACAGGGATCCTCTTAGTTGTCTTTTGTTTGGCTGGTTGGCAGGTTTGGAATTTGTCTTCAGTGAAAAGACCTGCGGTATTGGCAGAGGTTACACCCAAGACGATTGAAGAAAGAGTTAAATCGCTTGAAAATAGAGTTTATGTATTAGAAAAGAACGCTGGTTTGATATCAACGGCTACTAAAAAAACTTCCGAGTCGTTTGTTTCACTGGCAGGTGGCGATATTGCGAACTTTGATTGGACCAAAATTGAAGGTACCGATTTTTCTTTTGATACTTCTTTATACGGAAAAACAGTGGAAGTTTCCTGGCAGGGTTGGCTTGAAGGTGCAGGATCGGTAAGGGTTTACGACTCGACAAATCACAGAGCGGTTGATTTCAGTGAGTATTCATCAAGCTCTTCAGTAAAGAAAAGTTTCTACACAAAGGTGATGTCGATTTGGAGAGGGCAAAATCAGTATTATATTGAGGGGAAAACTGTAGGAGGTTTAGTTAGTTTGTCGGCACCACGATTGAAAATTGTGTCAAAGTGAAGAGTTGGTCTGTATATATAGTAGAGTGTGTTGACGGAAGTTTTTATACCGGAATAACCGAAGATATTGATAATCGTTTGCGTGTTCATAATGCCGGAAAGGGGGCAAAATACACCCGAGGAAGAAGACCGGTAATTCTTCGATATGTGGAAAAAATGGCCGGTAAGAGTGAAGCTCTTAAGAGAGAAAACGAGATTAAAGGTTTAAAAAAGAGCCAAAAAATGCGATTGTGGTAAAATCTATCCCATAACTATACCTTAAAATTGGAGGTTAAGATGTCAGAGCCGGTGTTTATGGACAATGATTTGGGCGGTGTAGTGTATGTAAGTAAAAATGAATTAAGATTGATATTTAAGAATGGTGTCGATTATGTAATAAAAGTTGATACAACCGAGCTACTTAATGTTTTAGAAAATCGATCAAAAAAGAGTATTGAAACAATAAATTACATAATCGAGCCAATGTATTACGACTCAGAAGGGGCTTTGTTATCGCTTATTACCATCAAAAACACCAGACAGTATGAAGATAGAGCCTTGGTATTCCATTGTGATTTAAAAGAAGCCTTAACCAGAATTAAAAATAAAAGTTATCCCTCTGCCATGTAGGTAGAGGGATTTTTGTGGCTAAACAATGATCCGGGTGAGATAATCAAGTCATGTCGTTAAAAGTAGGCACTTGAACTATACAGTGCCACTTTTTCAATTCACCTTTTCATTCCAACTCCCCAGACCCCGAAAAGACCGTTTGATCGTACTTCGTGACAAACTTGGTCGAATCCTCAAGGCTGAAACTCCAAAACCATTATTCGCTATACCGGGAAGGGGTGCCCCATAACTGAACTTATGCAATGCACATATCTCAAACAAGACGGAAGCCAATGCAGCGCAAACGCGATGAAAGAGTCGCAGTTTTGTTTTAGTCATAACCCCGACACTCAAACGGAAAAGCACCTTGCCACGGTGAAGGGTGGAGAAAACAGCCGCTCGATTGAACTCAATCTCCCGCCTGTTGAGCTACAAAAGCCAGAACATGTTGTGTGTATGCTCGGAGATACTATCAACGGTGTCCGTAGCGGGGAAATACCGCCCAATATCGCCAATACAGTCGGATATTTAGCTGGTCATCTTTTGAAAGCCATGGAAGTTGCTAATCTTGCCGGTAGGCTTGAGTTGGTCGAAAGTGTTCTTATTGAAAGAAAGATGAGGACACGGTGAGGAGTTTATGTCCAACCTAAATCTTGCAACCACTGGTAAATACTTTACGCCGAAAGAGCGGGTAAAGCTCGTCATTGCGCTTCAGTTACGGATACTTGCCGAGAAACCCAATAAAGATACAAAAAAAGACGAGGAGTCTACATTATCCGTATCAACCAGACGGGAGATACACGAGATTGTCAATTCATGTCCACAACGTCAGGCGTCGGACTATAACTTTTATGTTGACCTCAAGCAATATGTCTGGGAGCATATTGTTGATGAAATCCGAGAACATGTTCTTGCGATTGAGCTGATGAATGGCAATATCGCTCCGCTTCGGTATTTATTGAGCATTAGTCCCTATCTATCAGAAATAGTCAGTGAGCTCAAACGGTTGCCCGTGATTGTCCAGAAAGAAGAATACGACAAAGCTATCGTTGATGCGCGAATACACGAGCGCTCCGAAATACTGCCGCTTGATGGAGCATATGACCTTGCCAAACAGGAAGCATATTACCGTTTGATTGGCGAAAAACTGATTGACACACCTGAATATGAGTCATATCGGGATTATATGGTTGTATTTGGTCGTTCAAAAGATGAGTTGTTTCAGGAGAAAGTCCAGTCTATCCGAAAAGATATCGATAAATATCAAAAACGAAAAGACCGTATGGGTGGTGAGGCTCCTTTCAATAATTACATTGAGCCCTATATTGGATTGTCAGATAAGGAAATAATCGAAAAAGTCGAAAAGGATTATCAGGGGTACTTTGATATTCCGGGAAAGGAAGAACATGACCGATGGGTGAGTTTAGTTGACGAAGAACGGAAACGGATTCAGCACGCGGTTGATATCGGTGCGCTTGTCAAAAAGAAAAATGGCATTGAATCTGGCAGCTATTACGACTGGAAAGACCGACGCCAGAAGTTCGCCGGAGACCCAGGCGTTGGAGACCGACATTGGAATCCGTTACATGAAGATTGTATGGAAATCGGATTTTCAGATGGAAAAGTTACGTCGGGTGCACGTGCCAAAAAAGGCGACTGGCGTCAAATTATTGCTGTGACCGTCCACAATAAAAACTCGATGGGGTATGCGGGAGATGATTTCGGTACGAAGCGATTGGAGAGTGTCATAGATATGGTATCTGCACTTGTGCCGTTGGATGTATCGGATAAAGATTTTGACTCGGAGGAACGCAGGTTTTCTATTCGGGTTGGTGATTATAAAGCGATGTTTCAAAAGTTTGCCAACAATACCCGCAGGGAAATACAGGAGATAGTAAATAAAATAGCGCTTATCAATGCGATAGAGGACATATATTTTGATGGGATGCAGATTGTGGTTCCGGGTGAAATTGATGGGGTGTTGACGGTAGATAAAATGCTGCATCATGCGATGAATGTTATCTCTGAACACAACGATGCAATCCGGGATATGATAATCAGTTTCAATAAATTGAGTTTTGGTTTCTGGGACTACAGATTGGATGACAAGGACTCATATTTGATTGACGCAAGTCCGGGTGTAGATGAAAAATGGGTTTATACTGAGCTTGAACAGGTGAAACTGAAACTACTCAGTAGATAATAAGCTAACGCAAATGTATTTTAAGCGTTCCGAGTTACAATAGGTGATAGTATAATGATTTATATATATGGCAAATACTGGCGGTGAACCGATTCCTGGCGCTTCGGGGTTTCCCACTGGGAAAGAGAATTTATCTTCAGGACAATCAGAATTAAAATCCGCTATAAGCACCGGTCTTGATGCCTGTTTTGCTACTTTAGTAAATAAGGATATTGAGCCTCGTGATCGGGCTGGTGCAATCCGTCAATTTGAGAAAATAGTAAACGATTTATCTGGAGATGTTGCTATTATTATGAATGATGAACTTGTTCAAAAAACACAAGACCTAATATTTCAATCAATGACAGTTGACCCTGATAGATTTTTAACCTGGGGTCTAGATGAAGCAAAAAATATTTTGCAAATACTGCATCTGCCTCGGTCATTTCGTCAAACTGACGATCGAATAAGTAGTCTGACTAGCCTGATTCAATTTACACAAGGTAGTTATCAAAGAAACAGGGTCGAAAATTTTGTAAAGCTATCAAAGCTATTTGAAATACCTTCTCGAATAATTGATGACCCCGATATTCAACAAAAAATGCCCAGGTTAGATGTAGATTATAAAGGTAAATTCAAAACTTCACCTGATGCATGTGCCGATTATTTGAATAATTGGTTTTCTAAATCTCAAAGATCTTCAGTTTTAGGCAAGGCAGTTCAATATTTTTGTGAAAATTATGTCCAATATCCTAGTGATAGCCCATCTTCAGGTATACATGATTTCGTTCAATTATTCTCATCAGTGCAAGACTTGTCGCTTTCAGAAATTCAACGGGTTATTACTGACGGTATTGTTAAAAATATTGAATCCGAAGAGTATTTTCATTCAGAGCAGATCGTTACGTTAGCTACCGGATTTGAAGTAACGTCACAATTACAGCAAGATGTAAACGCGATATCGGCCGCACAGAAAAGAATTATTAAAGAACTTGAAAATGGGAGAGAAAATTATGTTGCTCATAACGTTAACTTACTAGAAGATTTTTTTCAATTTGGTCAAGAATTTAAATCGAGTATAGAATTCCAAGATGCCTTTAGTAAGGGTTTTGAGAAATATCTTCAAAAGAAAGCGTTTCGGCATCCAGATTATTCACCGGATGAAGAAGATGTAAACGAATGGAGATTATTATTTAATAAATTTGGTATATCACAAGAATTAAATGATCAGATTGTTGTTAATGCGATAAGGGCTGAATGCCGCGATCTTATTTCCGAAAATGAGCAGGGATATTCGAAAGGTGATGCTGATGTGGTTTTAGCGTTGACGAAGACAGAGTTTCTTCAAAATAAACAATTAATCCTTAGGGAAGATGTCCAAAAAGATATTGTAGCGGCCATCGTGCATAAATTTGGCGTTCATGTATCGTCACAGTTTTTGGCAAAGATTCCTCTTACAAATGAGAGTTTGACGAACGAGGATATTACCGAGATTGCTAAATTAAAATTTCAAAAAGAAACACGCTCTGTGTTGTCACCTAATCGAGTAAATCTAGCAAAATCACTGCAGGAAAAATTTGGATTAGATCGATCGTTTGTGATTGAATGTTTGAGGAACGGAATTAGCCATGATGTTAATTTTGGTTTCAATTATGACGGGATCAAATCTGCAAGAGAAGTCTTTCAATTAAGTGACGAGGAGTTTTTCCAATCTATTGCAGACGGACTTGTAATATCTACTCGTAGTAAGGAAAAGTATCATGGGAACTTGCCCGAACAATTGGAGCATTTGTTGGAAAATAGGAAAAAATATCCTGACAGCATTCCACCTGACGATATTTTATTAACTGCTTTACCACTAGCTGTTCGAGATGTTTTAAAAACTGCGGATAAACCAAATGAAGTAATTGCTTTGAATAAATTTTATAGAACTTTAGATGGTCAGGCTGGAATATTTGATAATAAGGAAGTACAAGACGCATACAAATTTGCTATCGAAAGATGGCTAGGGGCTGGAGATGTTTCTGCTGCACAAAAAATATGTAGCCTACTTAATAAGGATAATAACCCAACGGTCAGTGATAGTACTTTGAAAGACGAATCAATTGGCAAACTGGTTGACGATATAGTGGCTAGATATATATTGGGAGAAAGCTCTTACGATTTACAATATGGCGCAATCCAGCTCCATGCTCTGGCTCCGTTTATTGATAGGCCGGTGAGAAATGAAGATGCAAAACAAAAATTAAATACTATAATACTCAGCGCATATCAAAAAAGTTCCAGTGAATTAAAAGAGTTTTCTCAGCTGTACAGTGCCTTTCATCTGCCAGAAGAGGATCGAGTGAGATTAACTGAATTATGTGTACAGACAAGTATGCATCCATCAAAAATAGGATCGGATTTGGTGAAATTGAATAATGCGTTAAACATTCTTGGAGAGCAAAATTCAGAAGCAGTTATATTGCAACGACTTCCTAAATATCTTGATACTGTAAAAACAAATTTTGCGCTTACAGGGATTGCTGAAATTTCTGAATTCGTTCGTGATCACGAAGAGTACTTTGAATTTTTAGCGACCACTCCCGATACAGCGAGCCAATTAACACCCGAGGATATGAATTTGATAGTAAATATACCGATTGGAAAAGATATGATTATTGCAGAACTTGCTAAACGAGATGGTATTGATCTTGCCAAAATAGAAACAGAAGAAGATTACCGAAGATTATTCACCGCGGTTCGAGGAAATTATAAAGAATGGACAGATGAACAAAACATATCAGGTCCATTTGAAGCTGGCGCAAACATTTTTGGGTACAAACGCATGTTTGCTTATATACAGAGGGAGAATTTGAGTTATCATGATGCACTTCATGCGTTTCAAAGTATCATTAATTTTTATCAAACTTCTGGTTTAACTCCCGATCAATTTTATGGTCAAATATTGAGCCATGTTATGAGAGATGATGCTGTGTACAATGCGGGAACCGCTCACCATCAGTTGAATGAAATCGCAACGACACTTAACACAGATTATACTGAAAACCTAGAATTAGCGAGAGAATTTTCTGATCTTGAGGGTGTTGGGGATTTGGCTACGTTATTTTCTTCACCTGAACAGGTATTCGCAAGCTGGAACAATCTTAAACGATATAGCAAGTTGACCCAACTATTAGGAGAACGAGAGGTATTGGAGGCACTGCATGATATAAAAAATCCGAAATTACGCACGTATGTAACACGTCTTGCTTTCCATAGGGATAGTAAAGTCGATATACAAGCGGCGATCCAATTTGCTACAGATCCAATGGCATTCTTGGAGCGTGATGACGGGCATGCGCCACCGGAAGTTCATGATCGGAAAAAACCATCCAATTATATTGAAATTCCCAATCTTGACCTTACTGCACAAGAACTTGTTGAAGCCTTAGTTGATGGGAAAATGGATCCGCTCTCCGCGTTTACACCTATGGAGGTTGAATACACCGTTATTATTGATGAGGCGGCATCGCGACCGCATGAATTATTGAAACGAGCCCTTGGTGCCCGTGCGAAAGAAGGAGCGGATGCAATACCAGGTGAAGCGCGTGATCCCAAAAAACTATATTCAGAAGTTGGTCACTTGTTGAAACCAACTGGACTTAATGTCCAACAATATCTTGCAGGGGTGGTCTTACCTGATACTGCGAAATCTGAAATCGAACAAAAACTCGTCACCATTCTGTTTAATGAACAATATGGGTTACGAAAAACTGCGGTAAAAACCCAAACCTACGTTGCGAAAATCGGGAAGAAAAGCGATCCGGACATGGTGTTAGCCGGTGATGATACCGTTAACTGTATGCCGTTTGGATCAGGGAAAAACACGGTCTATACGTTTAATCCTAATACCGCACAATTTGTCCTCCAAGTTGTTCGACCCGACGGAAAACGACGAACCATCGCTCAAAGCGTTATCACAAAAGATATTGACATCAAAAAATCAATTCCAACTGTTATTCAACAATTGCAAGAAGAAGGCGGTCACTTAGTTGATGTGCTCCCTGAGGATGCGCTTCTTCGACAATCTGCCATCATAGCATGCGATAATGTAGAAGTTTCTCCTAATTTTACTGATCAATCCGGAGTTATCACTGCACTCTATCGCGATTTTTTCCGGCAATATCTTGGGATTCACGCGAAAATTCAAAATTTACGGTCAGATTGCGTTATTGTTGGCGAAGGATATTCTGACGCACTTAATGAACTACCGGAAATTCCCAATACGTACGCACCACAGGCACCTGTAAGTTATTCAGATGCCACGGGATCTGAAGTGCGTACACTTGAGATGAGTGGAAAAGATCCATATGTGATCCTTGAAAGTAATGTAACAGTTGACGAGTTACCACAAATACCAAAAGAAATAAGGCCCCCAATTGAGGGATTAGAATCACTGACGTTCGAACATGCATTACAAGTCGCCTATATTGAGGGTAAGGCATATTCAAGTAATACATCACTTATTCAATATCTCCACAATATGGAAAATGGGCTCATAGCTAAAGACATCAATAATGCCGCAAAAGGACGACCGAATATGAGTCTTGCATATCGGGATAAAGCTGGAAAGATGCAAGGATATATGCTGGCCTACGAAGGAAAAATTAATGATACAGATGTTGAGAACTACGCAAGTGAATACACAGAACAACCGTTTCTTTACATTTCCGATATCGCCTCGAATGTTTCTACCGGTGGAACAAATGATACTGGATTAAGTCTCCTTCGTGGTTTTATCCAACTCTACAAACAACACTATATTGACGCAGGAAATGCAGTTCCTATATTTGCGCAAATGCGTGAAGAAACATCATATCGAATTGTCCAACGAGGACTACTCAATAGGTTGGTGCGCGATCTAGGTGTTGAGTTTGAGGTGGAAGAGTTGGAAACATATCAGGTAGGCAATAGCACAATGCACCCCGTGATAATAAAACCGATAGGCGCGAAGTGAGAGCAAAATTTACTTGACCATTTCGCAATAGGAGCATCTGTGTAATTAACGCAATACAAACTTACTGAAATAGTCGTTTTATGGACAGGTCGAACGCTGCTAGTAGGCAGCTTTTTTTGTGGCAATTTTGGCGTATAATGCGCTTGAAGTAGAAACAACGTGGAGGAAATGTGGCAGACAATAACAAGCAAATAACAGAACCACCTTTTTCGATTTCCGAGGATGAACGGAATCGGATTGTTTCTTCGATCGAACGCAAAATACAAATCATCAAAGATACCGCTACTAATAATGATTATTTTCTTCAGATCGGGGAGTTTTACAAATATCTGATTGGGAGCGATACCATGGTCCGTTTGATTGATGTGATGTTTTCGGAATTTCGGGATACACAAGCGGAATTTGAAAAATTACGTGGACAGGTCATGGAAGAGGTGAATAAAGTTTTCAATTCGCTCCTTGGTAAAATAAAGGAGCTCACGTTGTTGTCTGATGATGACATTGCTTTGATTGATGGATATTATAACGGAACGAAAACAAACATAAATAAAGAAGAAGCAGATAGGCTAAATCGTAATGAGTCCGCATTATTTCGTGCTGTTGCTGGATTTTACTCCTGGGCACGTGGAAAATCGCAAACACTTGGTGGAGAATTATTGGAGTATAGTTTACTTCGTGCTACAGAGGATGTGGTAAACGCACTTTATAACTCTGACCATAAAGATTTAGTCCAGCAGTACGTTCAAATTGACGCGTCAAACCCCGAGAAGCCAATGATTGTCGGCTATAATATCGCTCCGACTGAAAGCAAACTCCGAGAGGAACAGACAATATCCCGTACGAAGTTGGAAGCCTCTCCGTGGCTTGCATACCAGCGCCTCAAACTTGTACCGCTTTGTCTTTATGATTACGCAGAATTCAAGGCCAAACTGAGCAAGGAAGACAAGCTGGCTGATTACATGAATTTTACTGGGACTATGGGTGAATTGAGTGAAGTCATGGCAGGACGGCGCACGCATGAGGCTCATTATTTCCGGCGTGAGTTATACAACTCATACCTCCAACGCGTCACCGATAAACTGATTGATTTGATGGATGCTGCGAGTCGCATACCAAAGGGTACACTGAAAAATGTTGACGATGCACCATCGAAGGAAATATCACTTATAGATATGCCCGAACGACCGAAACAACTCCCCAATAATGATGTAAACAGCGAGTTATGTGCAAAATACTCGTTCAAACCGTCTGATACCGGTGGTTACATATTGCGTTACGGAAATAATGATACGGTATCTTTTGGTGAAAATGATGACCTTGCCCGGATGATGCAGATATTTTCCACTTATCCCGAGCAATGGATTGATTTCAAAACTATTTTTCATTACATGGGTTTTGACTACGAACGTGACCTAAAAACAAAAAATAAACCCTTGCATAAGTTAGTGCGACGGATAATCGCAGACATCAGGGACAAAAAATTGAACGAGAAAAGTTTGGGAGACATGATAGTTATTCAATCTGGAAAAGTGGAGCATGGGCCTGTTGGTGAAGGCTGGTACAGGCTTCATTTCGAAGCTCCATAACATCTTCGTACACTTCGTATAGTTCGTATATCTTCGGTCAGTAATTCGTATAGCGAATCCTCGTGACGCTCCAAATCACATACTTTACTATGAGGATAGCACGTGGAAGTAATGTGAGACGAAATTGAAAGTGAAGTGAATCTTCGTTTTCCTCACAAAATACTTCCCTGACAGAAAAGTATGGTCACGATTTCACAAATACAATTAGTACCGGTTCGCTTTACAAACGGTTTGACGTTCTTTGCCGATTTCGTTTTGGACAATCGGTATTATATCGGCAATGTTGCCATTTACACACTGATTGATGGAACCGGATTTCGGGTTGTATATCCGACCAAAAAACTCCCTAACGGTCAACAAATCCCTATTTTCTATCCCACAGACAAAGACATTGCCAAAGAAATACAACAGTTGATTTCTGAGGAAGCAACGAAGTTGTTGCAACCGAAGGAACCAAACAAAACGAGATATTATTTTGGGACAAAAAAACCAGAGATTGAGGAGATTTTTTGAAGGGAGGTGAACCAAGATATGCCAAAACTAACAGCCAGCAAGCGAGTATTGCCTGATGCCGGAAAGCACATGTGTGTGTTGATGGGGGTTTCCGAAGTAGAAAACAAGTTTTATGACCCCAAGAAGGATAAGGCGGACAAAGCGAAACGGCTTGAGTGGACGTTTCAATACGAGAAAAAGCCGGAGATGCAGATACGGGTATGGTCATCAGCCAACTTATCTATCTACAAAGGTATCAAAAGTAATGCGCTACGCATGACGGAAGCGCTACTTGATAAAGAGCTGACGAAGAAAGAAATGGACGAGGGAAATGACACGGACAAGCTCATCGGTAAGAAATGCTTTCTCGAAGTGAAACATTTCAAACAGGATGACGGAACGGTATTTGCTAAAGTACGGGATTTTGAAAGTGAAAGTGGAATC
The DNA here is from genome assembly GCA_903884375.1 of Candidatus Collierbacteria bacterium. GTDB lineage: Bacteria > Patescibacteriota > Microgenomatia > UBA1400 > MFAQ01 > UBA2277. The sequence continues at coordinate 27,431 of CAISER010000041.1, forward strand.
CCATTTTAGCCTTGATGGTCGGACGTATTTCTAGGATGCGTCCGGCAATAAGGGTTGAAATCTATGAATGAACAATCAAACAATATCACAAAAAGCATGCTTGAACAAGCGCTTGCATATCTCGAAAGAGGTTGGAGCGTGATTCCTGTTGGTACGGATAAGAAACCGCTTATCGAGTGGAAGAAGTATCAGACAGAATATCCTACACCACAGGATGTCACTGAATGGTTTACAAAGTATCCAAGTGCCAATCTTGCGGTTGTAACGGGACGGATATCAAATATCGTTATTGTCGATGTTGATGTTCGTCACAACGGTAGGCGTGATGCGTTTATTGGATATGAAACGGTCGTGGCTGAAACAGGAAATGGTTGGCATTATTATTTTCGGTATAAAGATGGAATAAAAAACTTCGTTGGTATTGCTGAAGGTATTGATATTAGAGGCGACGGTGGATATGCTATTTTGCCACCTTCAATACATAGCTCCGGTAAGCAGTATAAATGGTACCGTAATCCTGAAAAATATGAAGTACTCGGAATATTGCCGGTTGTTCTTGAATGGATAGAAAATAAGAACAAGCAGGTATCATCGCAACAAAGCAATTGGTCGTCAAGAAAATTAGATGGAGCAAATGAAGGCGAGAGGAATGATACTTCGGCATCAGTAGCCGGTAAACTTCTTGCACGCTTCAAGCCGCATGAATGGGAGAGTGAAGCCTGGAAGCTTCTTCAATCATGGAACAATGACAAAAATAATCCTCCGCTATCGGAATCTGAGTTGCGGTCAGTTTTTGAGTCTATATCCAAACGGGAGGCACAAAAGCAAAGCGCAGATTATCCAGAGACTACAGAAATTATCGTACCTAATAATCTTTCACTCGACGAAGTGTTATTGAGAGTAGAACGTATATTGCCCAATAAAGAGGACTTGGTGCTTTTAGCAATGGCGGTATCTGTCAGTCAGATTATTGATAAAAAGACTCCGGTATGGCTTATGTTCGTAGGAGTGCCATCAAGCGCAAAGACTGAAGTAGCGCGGATGATTGGAAAAGCCGAGTGGGTTTTTTATCTGGACTCACTCACGGAAAATGCATTTGTCAGCGGGGGTCGGGGAGATACGGCAGACTTATTACCGCTTGTTCACGAAAAATGTTTGATTATCAAAGATTTCACAACAACGCTTTCTCAGCGTGAAGAAACCGTACGGAAGATACTTGGCGACCTGACATCAATATATGACGATTCGTTTGTCAAACATTCTCCATCAAGAGGTACGATTTCCTATCATTCATTTTTTTCGATATTAGGCTGTGTAACGCCACAGGCGCTCAACAATCATCAGCGGTATGTGAGTCAAATCGGTCCACGATTTTTATATTACCGTGTCCAAGCATCCACCCAGGATGAAGTAGAGCAAAGTTTTGAGATTATATGGGCAGTTGGGAATGTTCAACCCGGATTTAGTATTGCTCAAAAGTATGTTTCGGCGTATGTCACGAAGATTGCAGCAGCGTATAACCCTGAATCGTTAGAGAAGGAAAATCCCGAAACGATTGCGTACATCAATACATTAGCTCGTTTTATTGCACGAGCGCGGGGTATTGTTGTGACCCGAAGCGGAGAGTTTATAAATGGGCAGGGTGAAAAAGTTCAGTTTTATGAACCTGTTGAAATCCAAATCGAGGAGCCATTCCGTGCACTCCAACAACTCCGGGTGCTAGCACGGAGTCTATGTGTTGTCCTTGGGCATAAAACTGTTGAGAAGCGAGTGCTCAAACTTCTCAAAGATGTTGCGATTTCCAGTATGCCAGCAGATAGAGCCTTACTTCTATCCGTCGTCGCCTCGGAAAAGAAATCATGGTCAGCAAAAGAAGTATCAGACGTATTGGGTATTTCCCATAGGACTGCGCTTCGTCAGCTTGATGAGTTGTCATCACTGCGGGTGTTGCACAAACAGGGGCAAGGCGCTGGTTTATCAAACGTCTATACCGTATTAGATGAGTTCTCCCAATTTTTGTATAGCGGAGTGGAGTTTCTGTCACGCCTCCGCAATTCACCAACCGTGACACAAACTACGCAACGGGTAGATACGCAACTTGAGCTCGGAGGGAATAAGTCATGAGAGGCATTACTCCGATTTCATTTAGCTTCGTTTATATGGATAAACCAGAAAGTCCAGATAGGCTGTCCGATGCATATCGCGGGATTTTCATCCAAGCATGGAAAAACATAGTTGACAAACAAAGTACAGCAAAGTACAGTGGGGGTACGCATGACACAACAACCGACTCAGGACGAGTTTCTAACAATCGAGGAAGTAGCCAAGATTCTCAAAGTGACCAATGTAACGCTCTACCGAATGGCACGGAAGGGAAAAATCCCGGCGGTGAAGTTCGGCAAAGCGTGGAGAATAAGTTCACGACTCCTCGAGTCACTTCGTGAGGGAAAGAAAGTTATATGATTTCAACAATAACACCAATCAAACAAACGAAAATTGCAGCGTATTACGCCCGTGTGAGCACCGCCCGGCAAGAGGTGCAGGAAACAATAGACTCACAGTTGGATGAACTCAAAGCCCGAATCATTGCTGATGGCAATACGCTCCCGGAAGAAAATATGTTTCAGGATGATGGCTGGACCGGCGAAATGCTCGAAAGACCAGGGCTTGATGCTATGCGTGATGCAGCATCGGACGGAAAGTTTGAAATCCTCTATGTGTATGACCGCGGCCGATTATCCCGTATTTTTGCTTACCAGGAGATTATTCTTGAGGAGATAAATAATCGTGGAATTGAGTTTGTGACGCTTCATGATTTACAAGCCAGAACACCAGAGGAACATGTATTACAGGCAATGCAGGGAGTTTTTCATGAGTACGAGCGGGTAAAGATTGTTGAGCGGTTTCGCCGTGGAAAACTGCATAAAGCCAGAAACGGCATACTTATCAATGGTCAGGCACTTTATGGTTACCGGTATGTCAAAAAGACGGAGACAGAACCCACTCACTATGAAATCAATGAAGATGAAGCAAAAGTAGTCCGCATGATTTTTGAGTGGGTAGCGCGTGAGCGGCTATCTGTGTATGAGATACGCAGGAGATTGTATCAGCTCAAAATCATACCACGTAAAGCAAAAAATCCTTATTGGACTCGTGGACCGATTATCCGAATGCTCCGCACGGACTCATATCTAACTGGCATTGTTTATTACAACAAATCTGAAGCCATAGTTGCCAAAAAACCACTCAAACACGACAAATATAAAAAGATAAAGCGGACAAGCAGGAAAGTCCGACCGCGTGAAGAATGGATACCATATCATGTCGCTCCGATATTGGAAAACAACGGAATATACGAACGGGTACAAGACGTGTGCGATTACTATAAAAAGTTTCAACCGAAAAATAAGAAATATGATTACTTACTCTCAGGTTTAGTGTGGTGTGAATGTGGTGAGCGTCGAGTCGGGGACGGATACCATAAAGGTGGAAATCATTATTATCGTTGTATTGAGAAAGTGAAAAAGTTTCCGCTTATGGAAGTCAACTGTTATGCACACGGAGTCAACGCCGTTATCGTCGATGGGCTGTTGTGGCAGAAACTCCGGGGATTTTTATCAGACAAGACACAAATGCGCGAACAGGCAGTCAACTTTTTCAAAGAAGAAATGGTAAAAAGCTCTGTAGGTCAAAGAGAAAAACAACGGTTGATGCTGCAACTGCAACAAGCCAAGGATGAGGACCTTCGATATGCCCGCGCCTTCGGTAGTGGTGCTATTGAAGAAGAGCAACTCAAAATCCTTACCGCTGAGTTGAGAAAGAAAATACAGTCGTATGAAGCACAACTCCGCGAAATAAATACACATTCATTTGACGGTGTTATTGATGAGCAAAAGATAGATGCACTATGTGATGAGTCTCAAAGGGTGATAGAATCATGGTCACAACAGGACAAAAAGAAAACTGTTCAGGATATAATAGATAAAGTAACAATTTTTGATGAAGGAAAGGTGAGGGTGGAGGGGCATGTGCCTCAATTCGCCCAATACATGGGATATGAACTTACGCATAGGAATTGTTGGTTTGCCAAATGTAGGGAAATCTACCTTATTTAATGCGCTTTTGAAGCGCCAACAGGCTTTAGTGGCCAACTATCCTTTTGCAACCATAGAACCGAATGTTGGAATAGTTGAGGTTCCTGATGAGAGACTTGAATCGTTGGCGAAGATTTCCAATAGTGGAAAAATTGTCCCGGCAACTGTCGAGTTTGTGGACATTGCCGGTTTGGTGGCAGGTGCGGCAACGGGTGCGGGATTAGGAAATAAGTTTTTAACTCATATTCGTGAAGTGGATGTAATTTTGCAAGTTTTGCGTGATTTTGAAGATTCGGAAATTGTTAAAGAGGGCTCGGTTAACCCCGAATCCGATTACAAAGTGATAGAAACAGAGCTTGTATTAAAAGATTTAGAGACGGTTGGCAAATGTTTGGAGAGTAAAGATACCAAAGCTAAGGGAAAGGAAAAGAAAAAGGCGATTGTTGAAAAACTATTCGTCGGATTAAATAACGGAATACCTGCAAGGGAATTACTTATCACAGAGGAAGATAAAGAATTGGCGAGAGATTTGTTTTTACTGACGGCTAAAAAAGAAATTAAGGTATTAAATGTAGCCGAATCAGATCCTCGTTTGCATGAACTAATGGGGGATATGTTATATATCAGTGCCAAAGTTGAGTCTGAATTATCAAGCTTAGATGAGGCTGACGCTAAGGCATATATGGCTGAATTGGGAATAAAAGAGTCGGGGTTGGACATGCTAATCAAGAGAGCTTATGAGACTTTGGGCTTAATCTCATTTTTAACGACAGGAGAGATGGAAAGTAGGGCGTGGACAACCACAAGAGGAGCCAAAGCACCCCATGCCGCGGGGGTGATTCATACCGACTTTGAAAAGAAATTTATCAAAGCCAAAATTTGTGATTATGATAAGTTTGTAGAAGCAGCAGGTTGGAAAATGGCTGCCGATAAAGGCTGGGTGCGTTTTGAAGGTAAGGAGTACGAGATGAAAGATGGAGATGTGGTCGAATTCATGATTGGATCATAAGCTTTACATACAGGCACGATTGTGATATATTACAGGTTATACTTTAACAAAATAGGAGGTGTTTCTATGATATTCCCTTGGATTTCTTTTGTACTTGCGGCCTTTTTCCAATGTATGGTACTGATTTTTGTATTACCCGCTCAAGGGTATCCAAACGGTATCAAGGTTAAACAAAGCATCGCTTTTTGGCTTGTATTCATTTTTGAAGCAATAGCCTTGATTTTATTTGCTTATCCGATTTCATTATTGTTACACTGATTGTTTTGTAAAAAATACCCTTTGAATATTTTCAAAGGGTTTTTTGTGGCAAAATCGTGCGTTGTGTAGTAAAATTACCGGGTTATTAAAAAAAATAAAGGTGAAAAAAACAAAGACAACCGAAATAAAACCGTCCATGGGTTCGACTAAAAAATACGAACTCGTTGTCATTTATCCCGTATCCGAAAATGAGATCGGAGCTGAGAAAACAATTACAGAGAAGTGTAAAAAACGAACACTAAAAGTAATTGAAGTAGATAAATGGGGAACAAAAACCATGGCTTTTGAGATTAAAAAACAAAGTAGAGGATATTACCTAAGACTATTGATCGAAGGGACTCCTTTCGCAGCTAAAGAGCTGGAAAGGGATTTGCAGATGGACGATAAGCTGCTAAGATTTTTATTGATTAGAATTTAATTATTGATTATTATGAGCACAAGAAGTTTAAATAAAGTTCAGTTAATAGGAAATTTGACTCGTGATCCTGAGTTAAAATACACCCCTTCTGGTACAGGAGTTTGTACATTTGGTTTGGCGACAAATCGTGAATGGACTGATTCATCCGGTCAAAAACAAGAAGGAGTGGAATTCCACCGAATTGTGGCCTGGGGTAAGTTGGGAGAAATTTGTTCCCAATTAATGACCAAGGGACGAAAAGTGTACGTGGAGGGCCGTTTGCAAACCAGAGCTTGGAAAAGTCAAGATGGTGCCGACAGACAAGTTACCGAAGTGGTTATCGATGAAATGATTTTATTGGATGCTCCAAAAGGAGATCGTAGTGAGGGCGGTTATGAAACTCATTACACAAGTGACGAAGCAGTTTCTCCAATAGCTGACGTTACACCGGTGGAAGAAATTTTTAATCCAGATACCGAGGATAAAGATAGCAAAAAACAAAAAAAGGTAGACTCTAAAGAGGATTCGGATGAAATACCATTCTAGATTAAAATATAATTCATCCGTGTCGAACTAAGAATTCCACGAGAAGCGGATTGAATACAAAAAATAAAAAATATGATCATAAAAAAGAAAATCAGAAAGTCAAGTAAACCATGTCCGTTTTGTGTTAAAAAAGTAGAACCTGTTTACTCGGATCTTGAATCTCTGGCAATTGGCGTATCAGCTAAGAAGCGAATTGTATCCCGTTGGACTACCGGTGTATGCGAAAAACACCAACTTCGACTTGCAAGAGCAATTAAACGTGCTAGACACTTGGCTCTTCTTCCAGTTACCGACAAAGTATAAATTAACAAGTTTTAACAGTTTTGTTTATGAACCTAAAAAACATTAGGCGGTTTCTTTTTGTTATTTTGATTTGCAGCCTATTGGTTTATGGAGGATTTAGATTGGGGATGTGGAAAGCGGAACAGAAAATAAAGACTTTTTCCGAAATTGATACAAGTTCCATGAATGATGTCCTGCAGAGATTGAAAACAAGTTACTTAAAGATTGAAAACATTGACGCCAAGAAATTAATGTATGGAGCGACTGTAGGCATGACGGAAGCCTTGGGAGATCCCTATACTAATTTTTTTCCTCCTGAAGATAACAGTAGATCAAAAGAAGACCTTTCCGGTGAGTTTGGAGGAATCGGGATTCAACTTGGATTTGTAGACAATACTTTAGCAGTTATGACACCCTTAAAAGACACACCGGCAATGAAAGCCGGTATTAAGGCAGGAGATTTAATTTTAAAAATTGTCGATAAAAGATATAATATTAATAAAGATACAACTAAGATAACGCTTACAGAGGCGGTAAATTTGATTAGAGGTGAAAAAGGAACTGAGGTTACCCTAACCATGTTTAGAGAAGGGGATAAACAATCAAAAGAAGTTACCCTAATGCGTGAAGTAATTAACGTACCGTCAACAGATCTTAAATGGATTGATAATGGAAAGGTAGCCGTAATTTCAGTTAATAAATTTGGTGAACAAACTCTTTCGGAGTGGAACAAAATAGTTACAGAAGTAAAAAATAAAAAAGCTTCTGGAGTTATTTTAGATTTGCGTAATAATCCTGGAGGATATTTACAACGAGCGGTTGATCTTGGCAGCGAGTTTATTCAAAGTGGAGTAATTGTCAAACAAAGGGATAAATTAAAAACTGAAGTAATGAATGTCGACCGTAATGGAAAACTGATCGGAACACCACTAGTTGTATTGATCAATCGAGGCTCAGCATCAGCATCAGAGATTTTGGCTGGTGCTTTACGAGAAAGGTTGGGAGTAAAACTTGTTGGTGAAAAAAGTTTCGGAAAGGGAACAGTCCAAGAAGCTCAAGAACTTCCAGATGGTTCTGGTTTGCATGTCACAGTTGCCGAATGGTTATTGCCTTCCGGAGAAAATATTCATGAAAAAGGATTAGAGCCGGATGTTAAAGTGGAATATCTTTATAACGAGAAAAATCCAACAGCGGACAATCAACTGGATAAAGCGCTGGAAATCTTAAAAGGCATTATCGCCAATTAAAAAAAGCAGTATTTTCCAACAGTAGCGACGGAATACAAAAAACCCACCAAGAATGGTGGGTTAAAAGGAAATTATTACGAGAAAAGATATTTGGATAGAATAAACAGGAGATAGCTGAGTACAGCTTCATCCACATACGGCAGGGGGTCAGCGATGATTATATCCAGAAACCAAATTATCAAAACGGCGATGAAGATTACCCTCACAATCCATTTGCGGTGTTTTTCTGGGATATTGTCAATTATCTTGATTAATAAGTTGTAACCAAATACCGTCTTCTCCTTCTTCTCCTTTGCCAACGAGACATCTTTGTCTAGATTATCGTCTTTCATGATATTCTCCCTTCAAAAAGATTAATGTACCCTATAATTATAGCATATTTAGCTATAAATGGATTTAAAGCAGTTTATCGAATTCGGAAATGGTAAATTCAAAGACGTTTTCCAGATCTCCTTCCATAATTTCTTTGAGATTGTGCCAGGATTTGCCAATTCGGTGGTCAGTTAGGCGATTTTGTGGAAAATTGTATGTTTTGACTTTTTCGGCTCTCATTCCGCTACCTACGGCTAGGGAGCGCTTATCAGATAGGGTCAAAAGTCGCTTCTCTTCTTCTTTTTGCCAGATTTTGGAACGTATCATATTGAGAGCGATTTCCTTATTTCTGGCTTGATAACGTTCCTCGTGAACAAAAACAGTAATTCCTGTTGGTTTGTGGGTAAGTCGAACAGCAGTGTTGACTTTATTAACATTCTGACCCCCTGGGCCTCCGGCTCTGGTAAACTGCCAATCGAGGTCGGTTTCTTGAATTTCAACTTGTGTAGGCTTTACTTCCGGAAGTACCGCTACGGTAGCTGTAGAGGTCTGTATTCGCCCTTGTGCTTCGGTTATGGGTACTCTTTGAACTCGGTGAACTCCTGACTCATATTGAAACGTTTCGTAAGCTCCATGATTCCACAAAGTGCGATTGGGACGTGAGAATTTAACCACCCCATCATCAATATTTTCGATGGTAAATCCTTTTTCTACCGCAAAGCGGGTGTACATACGAAGTAAATCCATGGCAAATATTTTTGATTCATCTCCGCCTGCAGCACCACGAATCTCGACGATAGCAGGAGAATCATTGAAATTATCTGAAGTATCAACTTCACCCTCAAGACGATTATTGTTTAATAACAAGGAGTCGAGTTGTTTTTGAAGTTTTTCAACTTCGGATTTGGCAAGAATACCCAAATCGGGGTCATTTTCTAATGCTTTATTTGCCTTAATTTCGTTCTCGATACGAGTGATTTCTGATGAAATATACGGATTATCCATAAGAATAGATTACATTTTATATTGTACAAGGTGAATTGTTGCGGAAAAGTTCTTAATCTATTCTGTTATAGCTTCTTCGGCTTGAGATTTCTCTGTTTTAGCATCAGCTTTTTTCTTCGCTTCAAGCATTTCCTTTAAGGTTTTGGGATTGGAATCCAGTTCTTTCTTTTCTTTACCTTTTTTAACGTATCCTGAGGCTGCTTTACGTTTGGCAATAAATTTGTCAACTCTACCCATAGAATCAATAAAACGTTGAGTACCGGTAAAGAAAGGGTGACATTTATCACAAACATCTACGTGAAGGACTTTGGATGTTCCACCCACGGTAAAAACGTTACCACAAGCACAAGTAACGGTAGTTTCTTGGTATTCTGGATGTAGATTCTGTTTCATAGCCTTTGTATTTTAACACATGAGCCTATTTTTGGTTAATCTGACATAGATATTCAGACGGATTGATCTTGTTATCCGATGGATAGGAAAATGAAGTAACTAACGTTTTTCGGAAGTAATGACACCAAAAATAATGAGTATTGTGGCAAGAATAGCTATAGGCGAAAAGGTTTCTTTAAGCCATAAAATTGAAAGGGGAATAGCAAAGGCAGGTTTTAGGTAGGTAAAAACAGCCGCTTCCGAAGCCTCAATGCGTTTTTGACCTTCTTGGTACGCCCAGAAAGCGATGATGGAGCCACCAATAGCCATGTAAAGTATTCCTGGAAGTGCCAGAGGATTAATTAATAAAGGCGTCTTGCTTGAAACAGAAATGAAATAGAAAAACGGAATACTAAGAAGAAATGAATAAAAGGAAAGATAAATTGGGTTGGTTTGGATTTTTTTAGACAGAATAATAAAAAGAGTCCAGATAATATTACTGAGAATAATCAATAAGTTTCCCTGAACGGAGAGCCGAAGGTGATTTTGGCCGACGAGTAGTGGCTCTAGGGCAATAATAAATGTACCAATGATGGCGATAACAAGACCTTTCCACTCTTTTGGTTTTACTGTTTCTTTTAGAAAGAAATAACACATCAAAACCGTAAAGATGGGACTTGACGACTCCAAAATCGAAGCTTCAACTGCAGTTGTTTGATTTAGGCCGTAAAAAAGAGGAAGAAGACAAAGCGGTGTGCCAAGGAGGGCAATAATTATTGTTTGAAGATGGCTAATATGATGTTTTGTGTGGGTACGGTAAATTAAAAAAAATGGGAGAAAAATAACAGTGGCAAATAAATAGCGATACAAGAGAAACACAGAAGGAGATACGAATTGAAAAGAGTGCTTAATAATTGGTGCAGAAAAACCCCAAAGAGCAGTATTTATTAACAGTATGAAATAAGCAATAGAACGGTTTTTTAACCGGGGCATTGTATTATTTTAGCTTAACTTAGAGAGATTTGGCACGAGATATTGAAAGGGAGCCATTGTATTCTTTGATTATTCCCAGAATAGTTTGACCGGCTTTGTACTCGTCCAGCTTGACGGTAGATTTTTTTGAAAGTGATAGAGCTTGATCGATTCCATCAATTGAAAGAGTAACCGTTTTCTTTTTTAGATCAATGGCTGTTATTTTGGCTACCACTGCGGTAGTTTTTACTAAAATGGGATCATCTTTAATCACAGTAATTCTTTTGGCAGAAACGATGCCATCTTTAACGGAAGTGCCGATAACGATTATCTTGTCATTAATAGCTAGAGATGTAAATTTAATGACAGATGACCCATCTTTAAGAAATATTGTTTTTGTGCTGGTGGGTACTTGGATTAAATTACCATGGGATTCAAGAGTTAAATTGCCTGAACTGATAGTGGTTATTTTACCGACAAAACCTACGAGTGATTGAAGATCTACTTTTTCTTTAAGTTTCGCTTCGGTGGTAGCTAGATTTTCTTTGATTAATTGTTTTACTTGATCTGCCATATTGGTTGTTGGTTCAGCTGAAGGTGTCGCGGAAATGGCAAATATTCTGCGGGGAGAAGTAAAACAAAAAGTAAAAACAATGGCGATTAATATTATTTTTTTCATTTTATTCAGGCAAATTATCTGTATGGATAACAATAATCGATGCCGAGGAAGTAGCCTGATTTTCGTCAACAGCAGTAACGCTTACCTGATTTTCTCCATTTATTAAATTGATTAACGATGTAAAGTTGCCGGAAGTATCAGCGGTGATAATAAGATCATCATTTTCCGTAATAATAGCAATCGATGAATTAGGCTTAGCAACACCTTTAAGGGTGATTTTATCCTCAGTTATCACTGAGTTGTTTTGTGGATAAACGATTGATATTTGATCGTCTTTTTTGGGAGATAGGGTTGGGGTAGTCTGAGAATTTTTATCCAATAGATTGTCGATATCTTGATTTAAAATAGAGGATTTATTGGCTAAATTAATGCCATAAAGAATGATTCCTCCAAGAAGGACTCCTATTATCACGGCTAAAATAACTTCTTTGCGCATAGTCTTTCGAGTGAAAGGATAACAGTTTGATAAGGGATTTGCAAGTTTTGATAAGTGTATTGTGATATGAGCTTATATATTTTAGATAACAATAAAAAACATTTAATTATTCTTTTCTGTTTGTAACATTTTTTTAATTTGTAGGGTATCATAGTTCTATGGAAATCACATATTTGGGCCACTCATGTTTTAAGTTAAAAAATAAAGAAGGAATGACAGTTTTAATGGATCCTTTTAATAGTCAAAGTCTTGGATTACCACTGGCAAAAGAAGTTGCTGATATTGTTACAATTTCTCATGGTCACGATGACCACAATGCGGTGGATATAGTCACGGGGCCGGTGACACGTCAAAGTACATTTGTAATTGACAAAGAAGGTGAATATGAAATAGGTGGAGTAGAGGTTACGGCAACAAAAATGTATCACGATAAAGTTGACGGAGCTGAACGGGGAAAGAATTTAATTGTTAGTATTAGAATGGACGGGGTAAATATTTTGCATCTTGGTGATTTAGGCCATACTTTGACCGATGCGCAAATTGAAAAAATTGGGTCGGTGGATGTACTAATGGCTAATGTTGGCGGACAAACATCACTAGAAATTGATGAAATGATGCACTTAGTTGGAGAAATTCAACCTTCATATATGATTCCTATGCATTATAAGGTTGATGGAATAAGTGAAATTTTTGCCAAAAAACACAGCTTGGAAGAATTTTTAGATAAGAACAAGTTTTTGGTATCTGGCGAACCAGTGCATAAGATTAAAGTTGAAGAAGGAAATCTGCCCGACGATACACAAGTACTAATAATGAATGCCTAACACGAGAATCCCACCTCATTCTGATGAGGCGGAAAAATCGATACTGGGAGCGATACTAATCGATAAAGATGCAATAGTAGATATTGCTGTTTTGTTACGTCCGGTAATGTTCTACAACGAGAATAATGGAACTGTTTTTGACGCGATGGTTTCCTTGTACGAAAACCGTGATCCAATTGATGTTTTAACGGTAGCCGATTGGTTAAAAAAATCCAAATTACTGGATAGAGTTGGTGGAAAGTCATATCTGTCGGAACTATCCAATGAAGTACCTGTTGCTTCTCATGTAAATAAGTATGCACAAATTGTTCGCGAAACATATATTAAAAGACAGTTAATTTCAGCTGGTGCTTCAATGGGAGAGATGGGTTTTGATGAAAGTAAGCCTTTAGGGGAGATTCTGGATAAAGCAGAGCAAGAGATTTATTCATTATCACAGACTCACGTACGAAGATCATTTGTGCCAATTAAAGATGCTCTAGCAGAAAGTTTTGATCGTCTTGACTCGTTACAAAACTCTCCCGATGGTCTTCGTGGCGTTCCGACTGGTTTTTCAGATTTGGATCGAATGTTGGCCGGAATGCAAGATAGCAACCTTTTGATTTTGGCGGCTCGACCTGGAATTGGAAAAACAGCTTTCGCAACCAACGTGGCACAGTACGTGGCAGTAGAAAAAAAGATGCCGGTTGGTTACTTTGCCCTAGAAATGAGCAACTTGGAAATGGTTGACCGTATGCTCGTGTCACAAGCGAATATTGATGCATGGAAGTTAAAAACGGGAAATTTGAAAGATGATGATTTCGCCAGGTTGTCGGAAGGGATGGGAGTTTTAGCTGAATCTCCTTTGTATATTGACGATACTCCGGGGCAATCAATTTTGGAACTGCGTACCAAAGCCAGACGATTGCATTCTCAGGTTGGCATGAAATTATTAGTGGTTGACTATTTACAATTGTGTGTCGGTGATAAAAGCTATGAAAGTCGCGTTCAGGAGGTTGGAGCCATATCACAAGGTTTAAAAAACTTGGCGCGTGAGCTTAAAATACCAGTGTTAGCTCTTTCACAGTTAAATCGTGGAGTTGAAAGTCGAACTGATAAAACGCCTGTTTTGGCAGACTTACGTGAATCAGGGAGTATCGAACAAGACGCTGATGTGGTGATGTTTCTTTATCGAAATGATGAAAGCAATTTGGAAGATGTGAAATTAGCAGTTGCCAAACACCGTAATGGTGCATTGGGAACTATTGATCTTAAGTTCCGCGGTGATCGTGTTAAGTTTTATGGAGTTGAAAGAGGAAGATAGTATTGAACATTTTCTTAGTGCCGAGAGAGGGGATCGAGATTCGGTCAATACTTTGTATTGCCTCATCCTGCCTCACCAGGTTCGTTACGAAACTGGTTCCGGCATGTTCGTTCCCCTATATGACTAAAAAAATATTCACCACAAGGGTGAACATTTTCTTAGTGCCGAGAGAGGGGATCGAACCCTCACGGCCTTGCGACCACAGGTTTTTGAGACCTGAGCGTATACCATTCCGCCATCTCGGCATCATTCAATATTATACCCTAGTATAGGTTCAAATTTAGCGTTTGGTGGTAAAATATACGAATGATTGACGTAAACAAACTAAAGGTTGGTGTTACTTTTACTGAGGAAGGGCAGCCGTTTCGGGTAATGAAATATGATTTTACTAAGATGGGGAGAGGTAATGCCACGATAAAAGTGAAAGCTAAGAACCTTTTTAATGGTTCTATTGTGACAAAAGGATATATCTCTGGCAATATGGTTGAGGATATTCTTTTGGAAAAAAAGCACTTACAATATTTATACAAAGACGATATTAATGCCTATTTTATGGACCCCGTGTCATTTGAACAGTGTGAAATTCCCTTGATTGTTTTGGGAGATGACGTCAAGTATTTAGTTGAAGGAGAAAAAGCCTGGGTTCTTTTTTGGGATGAAAAAATATTAGGTGTGGAGTTACAGGCAAGTGTGATTATGGAGATTACAGAGACTGAACCAGGTGCAAGAGGAAATACCGTTAGTAATGTTCTTAAACCAGCTAAAACTGCTTCAGGGCTCACCGTAATGGTACCTTTGTTTATTGGTGTAGGTGACAAGATTAAGGTAAATACAGAGACAGGTCAGTATACTGCTCGATCTAACTAAATTTATTTTAAAACGAGAACAATAAGGATTACAAGAATTTGGGGAAGGATTCCCCAGAGTTTTTGTGGGGTGGAACGATGAACCCAGCCATGTAAAACGGCGAGTTGTTTAATTGGAAAAAATTTCATATTAAGAAACAAATATGGGAATTCTAAAAAATCAGGAAGCAGACCCACAAACCAGCCAAGCCAAACGTGCCAATCAAGTGGATTGCCTACTTGAAAAACAAAATAGACAAAAAGAATAGAAAGAGGAAAATCGAAAAATAATTCTTCCAAAAAGGCAGCCATCTTTGATTTCTTTTTTCGAGTAAGTCCTTGACCAATATCCCAATGTGGAACACGGTCTTCAACATAATGGGAAATAATTATTAGTGGGATACTAATGAAGGGATTGGGGATTTTAGAGGCTATAAGAGCGCCAGTGGCGCCATGGGCAATAGATAGCATGATGTTTTTTAGTATACAATATTTGGAGATGAATGAAGCAATTTTAAGAATAAACAATATTTCGATATATGGCTTTGGTTTGTTGGCTGTGTTGTCATTTTTATGGGGATCATTCGTTTTTTTTAAAAAAGCAAACGAATCAAATTTTGAGGATAAATTAATACTGGATAGTGTTGTTCTATCGGCATTTTGGGGTTTTATCTTAGGCAGAATAGCTTATTCGATATTAAATTTGGCGACATTTTGGAATCATTGGTCTAGGTTATTTTTATTGACTAACTATCCCGGCCTTAATCAATTTGGAGTTATAGCCGGTTTGGCTGTTGGGTTATGGCTATGTATCAGAAAAACAAAAGAAAAATTTTTGGATTGGTTTGATATTTTGATTTTAGGAATATTTTCTGGTTCATCGATATATTATGCCGGTCTGGCGATAATGGTATTTATGTGGCAATTTGTGGTTATGTCGGTATTATTTTTATTAACATTTGTTTATTTTTGGAATATTGAAAAACGATATAGAACATTTGATTGGTATCGGAATAAAAAAACATCAGCCAAATCAGGATTTATTGTTGGTTTTTCTTTATCGATGATGGGATTGCATTATTTGCTTGATAGATTGATTTTGAATAATTATTCCTGGAAAGCTGGATTGTGGTGTGGAATGCTGTTTGTTGGAGGCTTGATTTTAGTGTATATTAGGTCTGGCAGGACAATAAACGACGATTTAAAAATAATTTTAAAAAATGGAAAAAGACAGTAAAAAAATATTTTTTCCCGCACAACTATTAAAACCTTTGGTGGCATATTTGAAAGGGGAACAAAAAAAATTAAAGGAAACAAAAAAAGAACTTAAGGAAGTTGATCCATTTGTTACAGGCAATCGAGATGCTGATAACTCAGTTGATTCCGACGTGGCGGAAAACGTTGAACATGATCGAGCGTTTGCAATGCGAAGACAGGTAGCTAAATCACTGATTGCGATTCGAAAGACACTAACAAGAATTAAAGTTGGGAAATATGGTATTTGCTCTGAGTGTGGAAAGATGATTGATACGGATAGATTAGCTGTTTCACCGACAGCAGAGTATTGTATGGAGTGTGCCAAAAAAGCTGAGAAAAAAACAATAGAGTGATTTTTATTGGTGCGTTTATTCTGGGATTAGATTTGATTTTACAAGTAATTTTTAGATTTAATAATTTTGGTTTAGAAAATAGGGGAGTAAGCTTTGGGGTTGTTGCCGAAAACGGATTAAATATATCTTTAATAGTTTTCTTTATATTTATTGTTATTTATTTTTATCAACTACATAAATATAGAAAAATTTCCTTATTTTATTCTTTGATAGCCTTGGGAGGAGTAGGAAATATCATTAATAGGTTAATTTGGGGAAGTGTTTGGGATTATATTTGCCTTCCTATTTTGCCTTTCTGTTTTAATTTATCGGATATTTTAATCTGTATTGGTGTTTTGTCGTATATACTTGGAATTGATGGAAATAGAGATCCTTTTCGAAGATAAAGATACTTTGGTTATAAATAAGCCAGTTGGATTGGTGGTTAATCGGGCTGATTCAGTAAAAGATAAAACAGTTCAAGATTGGATTGAAGATAGATTGGGAGATGATTTTTTTCAGTATGATGATAGAGTGTTTCGTCAAAGAAGTGGTTTTTGTCATCGATTGGATAAAGAAACAAGTGGTTGCCTGGTTATTGCCAAAAACCCTAAAGCGATGAATTATTACTTGAAGCTTTTTAAGAAAAGAAAGTTAAATAAAGAATATGTTGCCTTAGTCCATGGAAGAGTGGAACCCAATGAGGGTACTGTGATTCTTCCACTAAAACGAAGCTTAGTGGACCGGGAAAAATGGCAGGTGCATTATGAAGGGAAAAGAGCCGAAACATCATGGACAGTATTAAACCGTTATAAATATAACAACTCAATGCATTGGAAGAATGCATTAACTTATCTAAGACTAAATCTAAAAACCGGTAGAACTCATCAAATAAGAGTACATCTATCATTTTTGGGATGGCCAATATTCGCAGATGAAAAATATTTAAATAAAGATTTGATTAGGCGAGATCGCGAGTTATTAAGTCACCATTTTTTACATGCCGAACAAATATCATTTAAATCATTTTCAGGAAAGGATGTGAAGATAATTGCTCCACTTCCCATTGATTGTGAGGTGTTGCTTAAGAGTATGGTTTCCGATTAGAATGATGTAATGGAAATGTTTATTGTTGAGTTGGTTGCTGTGTTTGTGATTGCAGTATTGGTTGGAATTATATTTCGTTATTTTGGTCTGCCATCTATCATTGGTCATGTATTGTCAGGATTTATGATTGGTTTTGTTGGGTTTGTAAGTTTTCCAAGTATTGATATTTTGGAAAAATTAGGAGTATTGGGAGTTACCTTGTTATTGTTTTTGGTGGGGCTGGAGATGGATTGGAAAGAGATAACAAAGGTTGGAAAAGAAGCGGTATTGTTGTTTATTGGACAAACGGTATTATTAATGGTTATTTATATTATCTTTGGTTTGTTTTTAATTAAATTCTCTGGTTTAACGGCAGTGCTTTTTGCTGTAACGATGACATTTAGTAGCACCATTGTTGTGGTAAAAGTATTATCTGAAAAAAAAGAATTAAATAGTTTTTCCGGACGATTATCTTTAGGAATTTTGTTGCTTCAAGATGTCTTGGCCATTGGCCTATTAGTTTTTTTACCAAGTTTTGGAAAGGGGATTAATATAAACGGTTTGGGTATATTATTTTTAAAATTAATTTTATTGATTTTGGCAGTGAATGTTGTTGGACATATGATAATTTCACAAATTATGAAACACGTTATTAAAACTGCAGAAGATTTGGTGCTTTTTAGTTTAGCTTGGTTTGTTTTGGTCGTATTTGGAACGGTTAGGTTGACAGGATTATCTCCTGAAGTGGGTGGTTTATTAGCAGGTTTATCACTGTCAACAAGTTGGGGACACTTTCAAATTGTGAGTAAGATAAGAATTATCCGTGATGTATTTTTAACTTTGTTTTTTGTGTTATTAGGTTTTCAGGTGGGCTTAGGTTCAATCGATTGGAATTTGGTGATGATATTGATTCCTATGATTGTTGTAGTTAAGTTTCTTATTTCCCATTTAGTTTCTCGCATGATTGGACTTTCGGGAAGAAACGCAATCCAGATTGGTATTAATATGACTCAAACTTCGGAATTTTCTTTGGTGGTATTGTCAATTGGTCTTTTGGCCGGATTTTGGAATGAATCTTTAGTGAAAGCTGTTACATTGGCAGCACTATTTTCTATGGCTTTATCAACAATCTTGATTAGTAAAGCTGAAAAATTAAGTATCAAAATTGGCAAATTATCAAAATTTCTGTTTGTTTTTGGAGGAAAAAATAAACAAATTAAAGTAGCATATAAAAATCACGTAGTCTTAGTCGGGTGCGATAGAACAGGAAAGGGCATTTTGTCTTTTTTAAATAGGATTGGAGAAAAAACGGTAGTGGTTGATTTTAATCCTCAAGTGGTAGCAGATTTGAAAAAAAGGGGGGAAGCGGTTATTTATGCTGACGCCACAGATCCTGATATTTTGGATCTTGCAAATATGACAGAAGCAAAGTTGATTATTTTGACGATTAAAAATGTTAATGACTCGTTGTCATTAATTTCAGAATTAAACAATCGTAATATTGACGTAGCAATAATTGCAGACGCAGAGGGGATTGTCCAAGCGAAAGAACTGTATAAAGCGGGAGTATCTTATGTAATATTGCCTCATTTTGTGAGTGGTTGGCATTTGGGACAAATAATTAAAAAATATGGTAATGATAAAAAAACCTTAATAAGATATCGAAAAAATCAAGATAATATTTTGAAAAATATTTATGAAGGCGAGTATTAAAGACAAGATATTATTGTTATTGGGTGGTGTTTTCCTGTTTATTTTGATTGGATTATTATTTTATGACGTAACCAGAAAAGGAATATTCAGTAAAGAAATAGGATTAAATATTGCTGTGATAGGGGATAGTGAAGTTAATGTATTACTATTAAGACCTGAAGAAGGAGTGGTGGAATGGATTAAATTGCCAAATAATATTAAAACAAAAATCTATAATTCTGATGCCCGTTATCCAATTATTTCTTTATGGAATTATGGTGTTTCAGAAAAAAATCCTTTCGAAATTTTGGAAAAATCTTTAGGCCAATCTATGGGTATTATTATTGCAAAAACAATTAAATTAAATGATGGTTCATTAATTGAAACTGTTCTAGGTAAGTTGTATCAGCTTAGTTTGATTACAGATTTGAGTATTCGAGATAGAATCTTGATAAGAAATTTCCTGGCAGATGCTATAAATTCAAAAAAGATTTTAGAATATTCTGTTCCGGAAATGGCATTTGATAGAGTGATTGATCCAGACGGAAAAGAGTTTTTAGAATTTAATCAGTTAGTAAATTTATGGACAAAAAATAAATTTGTTATAGAAGCAATACTTAATGAAAATGCTGACATCTCAATAAATAATGTATCAGGTGTTGCTGGTAAAGGAAATATACTGGCAAATCAATTAGAGTCTACAGGGATGCACGTTATTGAATTAAAGGCAGATGCGAATGAACAGATTGAGGGTCAAGGGTGTTTGTTTAACACACAAAAGAATTTTAAAACAACAGAAATAGTTTTAAATGATTTATTGAAGTGTACAAAGATACCGGCACCTTCTTTTGTAGAAAATAAAGAAGGAATAAGCGTTTGGATAAAATAGTTTTAGATTTCTTCTCCCATGAGAGGATCGTATATTTCAAGTGGTGGTAGTTCGCTGGATTCTCCAGCAGATAAAGTAGGTAAGAGTTCGCTTTCATCAAGAGGAAAAGAGGGGATTCCCTTTAACCGTTTTGATGCGTGTGTTTCGGCGATGAAAACTTGAGGGGTTTTAGGGTTAACTGATTTCATCACAGTTTTGTATTTATACCCAGATCTTAATAGTTGAAGTAAACGATGAGAAATATTATCAGGTAGATAACCAATAAAGATATCTTTTTGGTCAATAACTTTAACTTTATGTTTGCAATGTCCCAATTCGACGGGTTCACCAATATTTAGTGTTGAAAAAACTTTTGGTTCGGCTTGATTAACGAGAGGAACTACCTTTGATTTTCCAGGTTCTTCAATGAAACTTACAGTTTGAATAAACGGATTAAGAAGGCCTGATGCTTTATTTGATTTAAGACGGGCTATATTATTTTTAGCAATCTGATTGTGTGAATCGATTTCAATAACCTTAGAAAATCTTTCTTCTGCTTTTTTGTTTTTTCCAATCATGGAATAAGAGATGCCTAAACGGTTTAAGGTCGGAATATCGTTGGGATATGTTTCTAATATTTTTTCATTTATTTCAATTGCTTCTTCCCAATTTTTGTTTACGGCAGCTTTTATAGCTTCTTGTTGTAAATCGTGCGTTGAATCATTGTTCATGCTGGAAGCCATATTAATGATAAATATGTCTAATGTCAAGCTGGAGTTTGTTTGGTAGAATTAAAGACATGTCCGGTCATTCCAAATGGTCAACCATTAAACACCAAAAGGCGATTGAGGATAATAAACGTGGAGCTGTTTTTACAAAAATTGCGAAAAAGATTCATATAGCTGTCAAAAAAGGCGGTTCTGGTGATATAAATAGTAATCCTTTTCTAAGAGCTTGTGTCGATGAGGCAAGAGCAGTGAATATGCCGATGGAAAATATTAAGAGGGCTGTTGATAAAGGATTAGGTATTGGTGGGGTGGATAATTCAGAAGAAATACTCTATGAAGCATATAGTCGAGAGGGAGTCGGTATTTTAATTACTGCAGTCACAGATAACCGTAACCGAACTGCGTCTGAATTAAATTTGGTGTTAAACAAACATGAAGCAAAGTTGGGAGGCCCCGGGTCGGTTTCATATATGAAAACAATTTCACCCTTACCGTTAATCAAACTTGATGAATTGTCAAAAGAGAATGTTGAAGCTCTTTTGGAAGCATTATCGAGTCTTGATGACGTGGTTGAAGTTTGGTCGAATATTGATAAATAAAATGTCAAAAAGAACAAAATTTATTTTAGTGAGTACGCTGATTGCTTTCTTATTGTGGCTTACCAGTTTGGCACAAGTAGATTATCGTTTTGGTTTTGTTTTGGCAATCGCAGCAATATCTTACGTACTTTCTGTTTGGGTGTTATTTGATGATTTAAAAGGGATTGAGTGGATTACTTTAATAATATTACCAATGATGTTTACTTTAGGCGCGGGATTGTTTTCTAACTTTCTTCCAAGCGCTTTTCCGGGAATGTTTGGAAAAAATTTATCAGTAGAATCATCACAATTATTAGCAGGTATTTTTAAGATTATTTACTTTTTACTTTTCGGATTAGGCTTTTATGGTATTTTATTGATTGAAAATATATTCTCTGTCGCTTCAATCAGAACAATTCAGTTATTTAGGGCAGCCCGTTCTGTAAACTTTATTTTGACTCTTGTAACATCACTATTTTTCTTTACCGTTGCTTTAAGTTTAAAATTAGCATTTTGGTGGGTTATTCCAATTTCTTTCGCTGTGTCATTCGTATTAGCTTATCCTAGTCTTTGGAGTGTTGATTTAAAGAATAATTTTGGGCCGGAAGTTTTAAGGTATGCTATTTCTTCCAGTTGGATAATAGCAACACTTTCAGGAGTATTATGCTTTTGGCCAATCAAACCGTTTATGGGAGGATTAATTTTAACTTCTGGTTTATATGCTTTGTTCGGCATTTTTGAACAAAGATTGTCTAATAGGGTATACCTAGAAAGCCTTTTGGAGTATGGGGTGACCGTATTAATCATAATTACGGTTGGTTTCTTAACGACTTCTTGGGTTGGATAACGAGACTAGTTAAATATTAAATTGAGTAAATATATTAATATTTTCGAATGGAGAGGTTAAAAGGGGAGAAGTCCTATAATATACAGCCTATAATAACTATCCTATAATAACTAACCCATAATAGTTTTCACGAAAAAGGAAAGTTTTCACAAAAATTGGCAGTATTGTGGATAACTTGCTAGGTGAGTGGGTTTGATATAGTTGCCAAAATAATGAAGAAAACACGGCAACCCCAGGCAAAGACAGAGGTAGGGTTTTTGATTATTTAATTTATTGTCTAAAATCGATGATAATCATTTTTAGATACTTATCAGGGAGTAGTAGTAATAGTTGCTTTACACTTCCCCGTTTTAGTTTTTGGTTAAGGAAGAGAAGAATGATTTATGATATGTCGCACAATAACACTTTTGCGACGTAATCTATAATGCAAGGTTCAACAAGGTGTTGATTCGCTCTCAATATTTTTATGTAGATAATCCCGAATAGATTTCGTTTACGGCTCCCCTGTGCTTTATAGACCACTATTCTTTTAGTATTTGTGTCTATTAGCCATATTTTGTAGTTATCCATAGATAAACCCGAAAAGTTGAGGCTATTGGTCCATGATAACTTACCCACAAAAAGTTCCAGAAACCGTTTTAGGGGCATTGTAGGGACCGATATTTTTAGTGATTTTGAATAACATTTATTGATTCTTTAATAAAGTAAAGAGTATCAATATTTGCATTTATTTTTATTATTTACGCTTTAATTAAATAAATTGACTTTAAATTATCTAATTTTATTTATATTTTATTTGTTATCGATTTTATTTATAAATTATTGTTTCGGAATTATATTTTATTTTAAAAAATATTCCCGTATATTAATTTAAGTTTTATATTGTGGATAACTTTAGTCTCTGATAACTGCTTGTTTTTATTGATTCTCCCCTAGCTCTTATCCCCTATTTTCCACGGTGTGAAAAATAGGCGATTATTATGTGCTAAATATTATTTGTAATAATGATTACCACTGAGATTAGGTAAAGAGATACAAACAAGTGTTTTTATTAGTCATTAGCAGTTATTTGTGATGCAGACAGATTAACGTCGCACAATAATTTCTGATATTATTATGTTGATGGCCAAGAAACAAGCTTCGGATTTAACTTTAAGAATCCATATACGAAGATACTTAGGTTTTATAGAAGTGGAAAAGAACTACAGCAAATTTACAATTCGTAACTACTCACACTATCTTAAAGTTTTTCGCGATTGGTTTGAAAAACATTACTCCCAAGAATATGTTGAAAAGTTAACCAGTGAAATGGTTAGGAGATATCGATTATATTTAGCACGGTTTGAAGACCCCAAAGGGAAAAGACTTTCCCCTACCACTCAAAGTTATTACGTTATTTCCCTACGGGCTTTTTTAAAATATTGCGCTAAAAAAGGTATAAAGACTCTGTCTTCCGAAAAAGTGGATTTACCAAAGAGTGAGGGTCACCAAATTAAATTTTTAGACAGAGAACAAGTTGAACGTCTATTGACATCTCCGGATACATCAACGATGTCTGGGTTAAGAGATAGAACGATTTTAGAGGTATTATTTAGTACCGGACTACGTGTATCTGAGTTGGCGAAACTTGATATCGACAAAATAGATTTAAAACAAAGAGAGTTTGGTATTATTGGAAAAGGAAGAAGATCAAGAGTGGTATTTTTAACTAATCGTTGTACTGATTGGCTGGATAAATATTTATCGACAAGAACTGATCCTTATAGAGCACTTTGGATTAGAATTCCAAAAAAAGGTGAATGGGATCCGGCTATGGGTGGAGAAAGAGCAAGATTATCGATTAGAGGGATTCAGCGAATTGTAGAAAAATATCGACGAATGGCAGGTTTGCCTATAAAAGTGAGCCCCCACGTTTTGCGCCATAGTTTTGCCACAACTCTTCTTCAGCAAGGTGCCGATTTACGTAGTGTTCAAGAAATGTTGGGGCACAAAAATGTAGCTACCACTCAGATATATACGCATGTAACTAATCCCCAACTAAAGCAAATCCACGATAGGTATTTGAAATAATGTTATTCTTCTTCTGAGTCAGACACTGTTGTTACAGCGGCAACATTATCTCCTTCTTTGGCAAAACGCATCAAAATTACTCCTTGAGTGGCTCGTCCTAAACGGGGAATGTTTTTGATTGGTAGCTTGATGGCTTGACCTTGAGAGGTAGTAATCAGAAGCACTTCCGAGTCTTGGTCAACAAGAAGTGCACCTGCTAGTTTGCCTGTTTTATCGGTAGTTTCACATACCTTTAGTCCTTGACCGGAGCGGTTTTGTACAGGATATTCGGGAAGAGGAGTGCGTTTTCCCATACCGTTTTCTGTGACAACAAGTAAATCGCGGAATAGTTTGATTCGCTTGTCGGTGGAAGTTGGTTCTTCCGGAGGAAAGACATCCATGGAAATGACATAGTCGGCTCCTTTGAGTAGAATTCCCCTTACTCCTTGAGTATCTCTATCCGTAGGGCGGACATCGCTTTCGTGGAAGCGGATTGATTTCCCCTCTTTGGAGACAAGAAGTATATGATCTGAACCGGAGGTTTGATTTACCCAAACTAGATTATCATGATCTTGAAGTTTTATAGCAATTAAACCATTGCTTTTAATATTTTCATATTTTGAAAGAGCAGTACGTTTGACAACCCCTGCCTTGGTAGTAAAGAAAAGGAAACAATTTTTTTCAACCTCTTTGGGCATTGGTAAAATGCTTTTGATGGTTTCATCTGTATCGATGTTAATAAGATTAATGATGGCTTGTCCTTTACTAATCCTTGTTCCTTCGGGAAGCTCCCAGACTTTAAGAGCAAATACCTTTCCCTTACTGGAAAAGACCAGTAACCGATCGTGGGTGTTGGCGTTGGTTAAGAGTTGAATTTCATCAGTGTCTTTTATGGTCATTCCGGAAACACCCTTTCCTCCCCTCTTTTGTGTTCGAAAAGTGGAAAGAGGCATACGTTTTATATAACCGGATTTGGTTAGTGTAACAATGGTTTCCTCAGAAGGAATTAAATCTTCTTCTGATAATGATCCGGGAGCTGTAGCTACTATTTGTGTTCTTCTCTTCTCTGAGTACTCCGCTGCAAGTTTGTTTAACTCATCTTTTATTATTTGAAAAACCTTTTTAGGATCTTTGAGAACGGCAACTAACTTTTCGATGGTCTTCATTAATTCTTGATACTCAGCCTCAATTTTTTGTCTTTCAAGTGCTGCCAAGCGACGAAGCTGCATTTCCAAGATGGCATTGGCTTGTATTTCCGTTAAAGCAAATTTGTCACATAAATTTTTTCTGGCTGTATCACTATCGGGACTCTTTTTTATTGTTTCAATTACTTCATCAATATTAGCCAAAGCTTTGAGTAAACCTTCCAAAATATGAGCTCTGTCTTTGGCAGATTTCAATTCAAACTGTGAGCGGCGTACAACTACCATTTGCCTATGGGCAGTAAATTCCATCAGAATTTGTTTGAGATTAAGTAGGTGTGGTGTACCGTCAGATGTGAGGGCGACAACATTTGCAGGAAAACTGGTTTGTAGTTCAGTGTGCTTGTAAAGATTGTTGAGAACACTATTTGGTTTGGCGTCTTTTTTGAGATCAACGGCAATGGTCATTCCTTTTCGGTCGGACTCGTCTCTTAAATCAGCAATTCCTTCAATGCGTTTCTTTTTAACCAACTCAGCAATGTCCGTGATGAGTTTTGCTTTGTTTACTTGATATGGGAGTTCGGTTATTAGAATTTGGAATCTACCGTTTTTCTTTTCAACTATTTCTGCGACTCCTCTAACGGTGATACTGGCCTTGCCTGTTGAATATAGTTTTTTGATTTCATTGGTGTCATATATGATACCGGCTGTAGGAAAATCTGGACCTTTGATGTGTTGACATAATTCATCAATTTCAATATTGGACTCTAGTATTCCGATAAGATTTTTATATTTTGTGGAATGCAGCTCATTATCATCAACATCGGTTGTCTGAGATACTTTACTTTTGTCGATTAAAGCATTAATAGCACTAACAACTTCAAGAAGATTGTGTGGTGGAATTTTTGTAGCCATACCTACGGCGATACCGTCTGAACCCATGAGTAAGAGATTGGGAAGTTTGGCCGGAAGAACAAGGGGCTCTTGCTGGGAACCATCAAAATTATCTACAAAATCAACAGTATTTTTATCAATATCTTCAAGTAACTCTCCAGCTATTTTGGATAGACGTGCTTCGGTATAACGCATGGCTGCTGCAGAGTCCCCATCTATACTGCCAAAATTACCTTGTCCGTCAATAAGAGGATAACGCATGGAGAAATCTTGAGCCAAACGAACCATGGTTTGATAAACAGCTGTATCACCATGGGGGTGATACTTGCCTAATACCTCACCAACGATTCTGGCTGATTTTTTGTAGGCACTTTTGTGTGTAATACCCATGTCTTTCATGGCATAAAGAACGCGACGATGAACAGGTTTTAAACCATCACGGATATCAGGTAGAGCACGAGAAACAATGACAGACATAGCGTAGTCTAAGTAACTACGTTCCATTTCATCAATAATAGGAGCATTTTTGATAATGCCCCACTCAGTTTGAGTGTCAGGAATTAACGCAGGAGCAACTCGATCGTCTGATGAGACGATGGAGGTGCTGTTATTTATTGGTTGATTTTCTTCGTTTTTGTCTTCCATTTTATTTTTGAAAATGTTGGTGGTAATTTTCGATGGCTTCTGAAAGTTTTATTTCTGCTTCATCTTTGGAAAAATATCCATCGATATCAACCCATTTACCAGGCTCTATTATTTTATAGTTTTTGTAAAAATATTGGATATTACTTTTTGTTTTTTGATCAAGATCTTCAACGGTATTAATTTTGCTGTAAATGGGATTGGTTTCTGAGTTTGGAATTGTAATTAATTTTGTATCTGTCCCCTTTTCATCGATGGTTGCCAACAAACCAATAATTTTTGACTCAATTACCTTCCCTGTGTCAAGTTGTAAGGAACTTAAAACGACGGCATCAAGCGGGTCATTATCTTTGCTCCACGTTTCCGGGACAAAACCGTAATTAAATGGGAATGATAACTCTGTTGATAAAACCCGATCAACTAAAAACTCTTCTTTGTTAATGTCGTATTCAATTTTTGATTTTGAACCGTTGGGAATTTCAATAACGACATTAATTAATGAGTCTTTCCCGTGCGCTTTAATTGAGTGAAGTAGGTTCATTTTAAATATCAAGATTGGCGAGAGTTGCATGGGTGGTAATAAATTTCTTACGAGGAGCAACTTCTTGACCCATGAGAGTGGTAAAGACTTCATCGGCGTGAGCGGCATCTTCAACACTAATTTGCTTAAGTGTTCGAGTGGCAGGATTCATGGTGGTATCCCAAAGTTGTTCAGGATTCATTTCTCCTAACCCTTTGTATCGTTGAAGACTGACCTTTTGTTGTTCCGAAGGAGAGAGTGTTTTTAGATAGGTCTCTTTTTCGAGATCGGTGTAAACATATTTGTTGATTGTGCCAGTACTGATTTTATACAACGGAGGAATGGCTAAATATACATATCCTTTTTCAAAAACAGCTGTGGTATGACGATAAAAAAGTGTAAGTAATAAGGTGGCAATGTGAGCACCATCAACATCAGCATCAGTCATAATTATTATGCGATGATAACGAAGTTTGTCGATGTCTAAGGTATCCCCTATTCCCATACCCAAGGCAATAATTAGATCTTTGACACTTTCAGATTCAATAACTTTATCGAGACGAGCTCTTTCGGTGTTTAATATTTTACCTCTTAAGGGAAGAATGGCTTGATGGGCACGATCTCTCCCCTGCTTGGCGGAACCACCTGCAGAGTCTCCTTCAACAATAAATATTTCCGATCTGGTGGGATCCTTTTCTTGGCAATCAGCTAATTTGCCCGGAAGAGTCATTCCTTCAAGAGCACCCTTACGGACAACTGCCTCACGGGCGGCCTTTGCTGCCATACGGGCACGGTTTGCTAAAGTAATTTTGGCAATAATTGTTTGAGCAGTTGCCGGATGCTCTTCAAGATATTCTTCGAGGCCTTTTTTAGCAATCTGATAAACAGCAGATTGAACTTCTGGATTGTTGATTTTTGTTTTTGTTTGAGACTCAAATTGAATTTCTGAAGAACTCATCTTGACCCAAACAACTCCTGTGAGACCTTCTTTAAGGTCTTCTGGAGTGAAATCGAGATCTTTATTTTTGCCTTTATCTTTTTTGTCTGGATCTTGACCGGCGGTCATATAGTTTTTGATAACTTTGGAAAGTGCAGTTTTAAATCCCGTAAGATGTGTTCCACCATCGTATGTATTAATGGTATTGGCAAAAGATTCAATGTTGTCGGTATATGTATCGGTATATTGCATGACTACTTCTACACCAATAGATAGATTATTTTCGGTGACATTGCCAGACATGGAAATAATTTCATGAAGAGGCTTTTTGTGTTTATTGTTATGAGAAAGGAGAGATTTTAAACCGGATTCAAAATAAAAATTGGCCTGTTTGTCGGTTCTTTCATCATACAAATGAATATAAACTCCTGCGACAAGATAGGCTCTTTCTTGAAGTTTCGCTTTAATATTGGCGTAGTTAAAATCGGTTGTAAGTTTAAAAATCGATGCATCTGGCCAAAAACGAGTGAAAGTACCATTTGTATTGGAGAGTAGATGCTGATGAAATTCCGGAAGTAAGGTTTTAACTTCTGTTTCGGAAATATTTTTTACCGGAAAATCGGGATTGCCAACTTTATATGTTTGAATGAAATAATTATCATTGTGGCGGACAACAACTTGCATTTTGGATGAAAGAGCATTTACTGCTGAAGCGCCTACACCATGAAGTCCCCCGGATGCTTTATATGCCGTATCGGAAAACTTACCTCCAGCATGGAGTTTTGTCATAGCTACTTCCAGAGCAGAAACACCAGAAACATGTTTGTCTGTTGGGATACCACGCCCATCATCAGACACTGAAACAGAAGTGTCTTTGTGAAGACAGACATAAATATTTTTGGCGTAACCTCCAATTGCTTCGTCGAGCGAGTTATCGGCAATTTCAATCAGAAGATGGTGCAAACCTTTTTCGTCTGTTGAGCCTATGTACATTCCCGGACGTTTTCTAACGGGCTCAAGTCCTTCAAGTACGGTAATATCTTTGGCGGTGTATGTTTGTTCCGGCATATTTTAAATATTTATCAGTTGCGGCTTCATTTTAATCGTAATCCACTAACACATCAAGTACATCTGTTTGTACAATAAACTAATGTTACCAAAGATTATAGTGATCGGTACAGAAGAAAAAGAGCAAATATATTCTGATTTGGGTTTGTCTTCTGGTTCGACAATGGAATTTGAAGGGGTTGGCGGGAAAATTGATGAGCTTCGTCGTTTTGTTAATTTTAGTATCAATGTTTCTGTCGGATTTTCAAATTTTAATTTATTAATTTGGAATGCGGACAGACTTTCACCTGAGTGTCAAACAGTTTTACTAAAACCACTTGAAGAATCCGCAGACAATTATTGTTTAATTTTGCTTGTGACTAATGAAAACGGCTTGATCCCAACGATTTTGTCCCGTTGTGTGGTATCAAATTTGAGGAAGTTAAAGGCAATAAAATCCAATTATTGGAAAAATATACTAGAGTGTTTCGCAAAAGGTCCAGCAAAATGTTTAGCCTTAGCAGATGAATTGGATAAAGTGGAAATGGAAAAAGTGCTTGAGGAGGTTATTGACAAACTAAAAGCCGGGTTAGCCAATGAGGTAAACAAAAATAGGTTAAAAATTCTAAAATTAGCGATTGATTGCTTGGCAAAAATTAGATTTACTAATGTTAATGCCAAACTGGCCTTTGGAAATTTTTTGATCTATTCTTGGAGATTGATAAAGACATAAATATTTTTACAGCAATTCTTTCGCTTAAATTATTTAGCTACGTTTAGTGAATACTCATTATCAAACAAACTTTATTACGATGCTTAAATAGAGTTAATTTCTGTTTGCAAAATGCTATAGTTTATATATGGATTATCAGGAAACTGCCCTACTGGATTATCTTCTTTCGTCGGGAAAATTAACGGAAGAGTTAGTGGAGAGTCTAAAGATTGAAGCTGCAACTTTAGGAAAAAGTTTGACTGAGTTGCTATTGGAAAAAAGATTGGTGGACCAAAGGGGCTTGGCTGAAGCAAAAGCAAAAGTGTTAGGCATTCCTTTTTTTGCTGAAAGTAAAATATCGGCAGATCCGGAACTTTTAAGTTTGATTTCTGTTGATTTGGCTCGAACATATCAAGTTGTCCCTTATACTCTCGACAAACAGGGCAAAATATTAAGTTTGATAATGGTAAAGCCAGAAGAACTGTCGACGGTGGATTTTTTTCAAAAAAGAACTGGGTATGCAATTAAATCGCTATTGACATCGAAAGAGAATCTTGACAACTTGATAGCCAATGTTTATAGCCAAAGCTTATCCGGAGAAATATCCGGGGTATTAAAAAGAGGAAAAGAAGGGCCTGAAGACGAGGGCGTCCGTCTGGTAACAGCAGATACAATTTCACAAATTATTAAAGAACCAAAAATTGTTGAGATTGTTCGTAAAATATTGGAACATGCAATACGCTTACGTGCTTCGGATATTCATATTGAACCAATGGAAAATATTACTCGGGTGCGTTATCGTATTGATGGTATTTTGGAAGAAAAACTAACACTTGATAAAGATTATCACGCGTCTTTGATTTCCCGTATCAAAATTTTGTCAGGAATGAAGATTGATGAAAAACGTGTTCCACAAGATGGCCGTTTTAATTTTCAATCTGAATGGGGTGAGGTTGATTTACGTATTTCTTCCCTACCAACTGTTAATGGAGAAAAAATTGTAATGCGTCTTCTTAAAAAAACAGATAAAGTGCCAACACTGTCCGAGCTTGGACTTCGTGGAAAGGCGCTTACAACATTGGAAGAAGCGATTCGTATCCCTCACGGCATTATTTTGGCTACAGGACCGACCGGTTCAGGAAAAACTACGACTCTTTATTCAATTTTAACCATGGTTAATTCACCAAAGGTAAATATTGTGGCTTTGGAAGATCCAGTTGAGTACCAAATCGGCGGAGTAAATCAAGTTCAAATTAATCCTCAAGCTGGTTTGACTTTCGCTTCCGGTTTACGTTCTTTTCTTAGACAAGATCCAAATATCATTATGGTTGGTGAAATTCGTGATGAAGAAACAGCTCAATTGGCAGTTCAAGCTTCGCTTACCGGCCATCTTGTGTTTTCAACAGTACATACCAATTCCGCTGCCGGTGCTCTCCCCCGTTTGCTAGATATGGGTGCAGAACCATTTTTACTATCTTCATCAATGACAGCCGTGATTGGGCAGCGTGTTTTGCGTACAGTGTGCGATAAGTGTAAAACAGCATATGTACCAGAAACAAACGTTATCGATGATATTAAAGAGGTGTTGGGTAAATTGCTTGATGGGTGGATTAAATCAAATCCAATAAAAGCTGCAGAAGCACAAAAAAACAATACTCCTTTTATGTTATATAAAGGATCCGGATGTGATAAATGTGGCGGGTCAGGATATTATGGAAGAATCGGTATTTATGAAGTACTTAGAGTTACAGACAAAATAGCTAAGCTTATTATGGAAAGAGCTGACGCAACAACAGTAGAAACAGCTTCAAAAGACGACGGAATGATTATTATGAAACAAGACGGATATCTAAAAGTGTTAGACGGAGTAACCTCTTTGGAAGAAGTTATTAGAGTAGCACAGGTGTAATGGAAAAAAACGAAAATATAATTCAAAGTCTATTAATGTTGGCGGCAGAAAAAAACGCTTCGGACCTGCATTTGATGGCTGATTCATATCCGATTTATAGAATAATGGGTAAATTAGTTTTTTA
This sequence comes from Candidatus Collierbacteria bacterium, assembly GCA_903884375.1. Classification (GTDB taxonomy): domain Bacteria; phylum Patescibacteriota; class Microgenomatia; order UBA1400; family MFAQ01; genus UBA2277. Next base: position 59,376 of record CAISER010000041.1, read on the forward strand.
TGAACCAGCGGGGTTAATGAATCCAACAGCTTTGTTGGGTTATATCGGTGGTTTGATGAATCCCACACAAAGAGAGAGTTTTATGCGAGATATGGAACTGGATTTTTCGGTTACTGTGGGTGGTAAATATCGTTTTAGAGCCAATGCCTATTACCAAAAGGGTTCGGCAGCTATTTCTTTGCGTTTTATCCCCGATAAAATTCCAGGAATTGATGCTTTGAGGTTACCCGGTATCTGTCATGCATTTGCCAAATTAAAACAAGGGTTTGTGGTGGTGACCGGACCGACCGGTTCAGGAAAATCAACAACAGTCGCGTCGGTATTGGATGAAATAAATGAGTCGAGAACAGAACACATTGTTTCAATTGAGGATCCGGTGGAGTTTATTCATGTAAACAAAAAATCGATTATTTCTCAGCGAGAGTTGGGAAGTGATACTCGCAGTTGGGATGCCGCCTTAAAGTCTGTATTACGTCAAGATCCGAATGTAGTGTATATCGGGGAGATGAGAGATGCAGAAACAATGTCTGCCGCAATGACTGTTGCCGAAACTGGTCACTTGGTTTTTGCAACACTACATACCAACTCAGCATCACAGACAATTGAGCGCATTGTTGACAGCTTCCCCGAAGACCAACAACCTCAGATTGTTTTACAGTTGTCAATGGTTTTGGAAGCAGTTTTATCACAACGTTTAGTTCCAACTACGGATGGAAAACTGACAATAGCAACGGAAATATTAATCGCAACACCGGCTGTAAGAAATAATATTCGAGAAGGTAAATCATTCCAGATTGATAACGTTATTCAAACAAGTGGCAATTTGGGTATGAGCTTGTTAGAGCAAAATTTGGCAGATTTGGTAAACAAAAAAGTGGTGGATAGAGCTGTCGCTTTAGAGTACGCAATTCGACCATCAGTATTAGACAAAATGATTGGTGGAAGATAAATTATGAAGTCGTTTAATTATAAAGTCCGTGACCAAAAAGGAATTGCTTCAAGTGGAGTAATGGAAGCAAATGACGAAAAACAAGTAGCCACAATTTTACGAAGTAAGGGAATGATTATTACTTCACTAAGTGAAACGGATCAGCTAAATATTGATTCGTTTATTGGCAAATTTTCAAAACCAAAGCAAGATGAAATCACTAATTTCACCCGTCAGCTATCGACCATGGTTGGGGCTGGACTACCCTTAATAAATGCTTTGAGAATATTAAAAATGCAATCAGGACAGTCTTTAAAATTAGTAATCGAAAAAGTATTGTCTGAGGTTGAAGGTGGTAGTACCTTGGCAGAGGCCTTGGAAATTTCCGGTGGTGGTTTTTCTTCGGTGTATTTAGCAATGGTACGGGCTGGTGAATCTGCGGGGGTCTTGGATCAAGTCTTAAAAAAACTTGCTGATGCCTTGGACAAACAAAGAGAGTTTAAGAGTAAAACAAAAGGGGCTATGGTTTATCCGATGATTATTATTGTCGGTATTGTGGTGATTGCCACCATAATGATGGTATTTGTAGTACCGAAATTGACGGCGATGTATAAAGATTTTGGTGCAGAATTACCTCTACCTACAAAAATTTTGATGGGTGTTTCTAATTTTGTAGCTAAGTTTTGGTTTGTTGTGGCAGCGTTAATAGGATTGTTGTCGGTGTTAATCGGCAACTGGGCAAGGACCGAGGTCGGTTCTCTAGTGGTTGAACAGTTGTCGTTTAAAATACCTATTTGGGGAAAATTACGAAAAGATTTGATTATTACCGAGTTTTCGAGAACGGTGAGTGTGTTGTTGGGAGCCGGTATTCCAATTTTAGATACACTGCAAATTGTTTCGGAAACGATTGGAAGTAATGTTTATGGTGCAGAAATTCGTCAGGTGGCAACAATGGTAGAAAAAGGTGTTAGTTTGGCTGAGGCAATCCAACAGTTTGAAATATTTCCACCGATTTTAGGGCAGATGATTTCTGTAGGAGAAGAAACAGGAAAGTTGGATGAAGTATTGGCAAAATTGGCAACTTTTTATGAAGGTGAAAGCGAAATTAAGATAAAAGCATTAACCACAGCAATAGAACCATTGATTATGGTAGTTATGGGAATAGGAGTTGGATTTTTGGTGATAGCCGTAATTATGCCTATATATAACTTGACAAGCCAGTTTTAATCATTCATAGTGATAGCAGTTGGGGTTATTATAAAAAAAATAATTAAAATGAATAGACCAAATAAAGGTTTCACGCTGATGGAACTTTTGATTGTCATCGGTGTGTTGGGTATTTTGGCTGCCGGACTTTTGGCTGCTATTGACCCATTTGAGCAATTAAAGAAAGCCCGAGATACCAATAACAGAAGTGCTGCAATAGAATTTTTGCAGTCATCGCAACGTTATTATGCTAATCATGGTTACTTGCCCTGGTACAAACAAACAGTTTCCGGAACGTATGACTGCGATACAGCATCAGACACTCTTACGACAATAACAACTTCAAGTCCCTGGCCAACGATATTGGTTAACAAACCTGGTTCTACTGGTCATGATGAGGTTATGAAAACTTGTGTCGATAATACATTATTATTGGATGGTGAAATAAAAGGTACTTTTTTTGACGGTCTGTCGACAACTTTATACGTGACTTCTGGAAGTACAACGAGAGTTGGGGTTTGTTTCCCCCCTGAAAGTAAATCAAATAGATCTGACGCACAAACAGCTTCAAATATCGCAACAGCTGGTGTTGTAACCGATGGGTGTACAACTGTTCAACGAGATGCCGGATTGTGTGTACAGTGTTTTCAATAAGGCCTTGATATTAGGAAAAAGAGGGGTGTACCCCCCTCTTTTTTTTGGCTCTTTGGAAAATAAAAGTTGATGTATCATTATCCTATGCTTTTGGTGATTACATTTATTTTTGTCATGGGCTTAGTTTGGGGTTCATTTTTAAATGTGGTTATTTTTCGTATGTCACGTGGTTCTTCTCCCCTATCGGGTCGGTCAATTTGCCCAAAATGCAAACATCAACTAGCTTGGTTTTATAATATTCCTCTTTTGTCCTATATATGGCTTCGCGGAAGATGTGCATATTGTCACAAAAAGATATCAATCCGTTATCCGTTGATAGAGGCATTGACGGGTATACTTTTTGTTTGGTGGTTTTTGGTTGGCTTTAATTTTTTTAGATTAGTCGGCTCTCCTTGGAGTTTTATTCAACCGATTTTTTGGTTGGCTGTGGGTATGGTATTACTTTCAATTTTTATGACGGATTTGCTTTATATGGTAATTCCTTTTAGTCTAAATTTATTGCTTTTTTCTTTAGCTTTATTTTATCGAGTTAGTTTAACCGGTTTTGGAATTATGAATCCGATGGATTTATTTAATGCTTTGTTTTCCGGCCTGGCTCTTTGTGCTTTATTTCTTTTTTTACAGATATTAACAAGAATTATTAAAAAAATTGACGGTTTTGGTTGGGGTGATATTTATCTAGCACCATCACTTGGACTATTATTGGGTTGGCCAAAAATACTACCGGGAGTGTTTCTTTCCTTTGTTTTTGGAGCAGTGGCAGGAATTTTATTAATAGTAATTGGTAAGAAAAAAATTGGTCAATATATTCCATTTGGTCCTTTTTTAATTCTAGGCACTGTTGTGGCTTTAGTTTGGGGAGGAGATATCTGGAATTGGTATATAGGTTTTCTGGTTTGACATTTATCTTTATTTCTAGCACAATGAAATTGTGAGAAGACACAATTCTGGATTTACTTTGGTTGAATTGATTTTAACTATGTCATTAATTGCAATTTTGTCGATTATCGGTATTGGTAGTTATACTCAGGCGACACTAAAATCACGTGATACCCAGAGAAAAAACGATTTAAATCAAATGGCTAAGGCAATTGAGTTGTTTAATAATGATTTGGGAAGATATCCTAATATTGATGACATTAGTGGAAAGATGCTTTGTCCGGGAGTCGATGGAATAGAAACCGAATGCAACTACTCTATTTACGCATATAATAACCAAGAAGTGACCGCAAAAGCGGTATATATGGATAATATCCCCGTTGACCCAAGTTCAAATAGAGATTATGTTTATGTGGCAAACGACCCAAGCGTCGGTAGTTTTGCCCTGTATGCGGCATTGGAAAATACAGAAGACAGAGATGTAGTAAGAGATGCAGATCAAACCGTGACTACTTGGGATGTATTGTGTGGCGAAGTTAAATGTAATTATAAATTGACCGAAACCGGATTAATAAGAACAAAATAATTATGAAACAAAAAGGTTTTACTCTCATTGAACTATTAGTTTCTATGGGAATTATCGCAGTACTTTCAGGAATGGCAGTATTTAATTTTAATCAAGCTAGAATGAGAGCCAGGGACGTGCAAAGAAAAAGCGATTTGAGTCAGTTGCAGAAAGCCTTAGAGCTTTACAAAAATGATAATGTCGGGAAGTATCCTGAAGTAGCAGATTTTCAGGCAACATTAATTAGTGGCGAGTACTCAAAAATTGTGTTTAATGACCCAAAAGAATCAACGGGAGCAACCTGGCCAAGCTATGTGTATACCAGACCTACAAATACCACATATTCAATTACCGCTTGTTTGGAAAATAAATCGGATACTACCAGGCAACTTGTTGACGGTATTTCAGTTCCTTGTGGTTCATCAAACGAGGGAGTAATTTATCAAATTACACAACCATAAATGAAAAAGAACAATGATGGCTTCACTTTACTTGAACTTTTGGTGGTAATTGGCATAATCGGTATTCTGGTGGCTCTTGGAACAGTGGCCTACTCTACTACTCAAAAAAGCGGCAGAGACTCCAGAAGAAAACAGGACATGGTAGCAATACAAAGTGCTATGGAACAATATTATTCCGAAAATACTTTTTCTTATCCAATTTCGTGTAGAGATGCTTCTTCTTATTTAAAAAGTGGTTGGCCTGTAGATCCGGATAATTCTGGGTTATATATTTACAGTGAAAGTTGCACAGAAACTTCTTATTGTATTTGTGCTCTAATGGAAAAGAATACTTCCGGTAATTCCGGTACAAACTGTACCTGGAATGGTGGAAAGACTCATTATTGTGTAGGGAATTTACAATGAAAAATAACGCCTTTACTTTATTGGAGTTGTTGGTGGTGATTGGAATTATCGGTGTTGTGATGGCTGTTGGTGTTGTTTCATATACAACAATCAGTAAAAATAGCCGAAATGCCAGAAGAAATGCCGATTTAGAAGCTATCCGTCAAGCATTGGAGATGTGTAGATCGGTTGATGGCGAATATCCCGTTAGTATATATGAGACAGTTACTTGTCCAAATTCAACTAGCGTAATAACATTAAAATCAACACCAAAAGATCCAAAACCTTGTGTATCTGGCGAACGATACAATTATGTTGTTAATGGAAACGGATATGAGTTGACGGCAAATTGCTATGAGGGGGGTGCTCTCACAGTAACAAATCCATGATAGACATGAATAACAAAGCCTTTACCTTGATAGAATTGATTGTAGCAATTTCGATTATTGCTATATTGTCGGGAATGTCGTTGGTTAGTTATACCCAGTTTAATATACGTCAATCTGCACAAAATGATGGTCGGGGGTTTGAAACTGAATTACGTAAAGTACAAGCAATGGCTAAAAATTTAGTATATCCAGAAAATAATGGAACAAGATGTGAAAGTTTATCAAAATATATTATTAAATCTGATGAAAGTGGAATTTCTTGTAATGAATGCCAGTTTATATCCGCAAGTGCAATCTGTGGTAATGGAGAATTTGTTGTGTTAAGCCATGACAAAGTATTTACAAAAGCTTTTTTTTCGGGCGATCTAAACATTGATATTGAACCGGGAACGGGTATTTTCACAGTAAATTATGTTTTTCCGATAAATAATATTAATGATATGGTTTTAAAAACTGATGAAAATGGAAATATTAATGTCCAATAAATTTATTAATAATGATAAATAGTAACAAAGGACAATCATTAATTGAAATAGTGGTGGCTGTCGGTATTATTGCCCTTGTTTTAGTGGGAGTTTCTGATTTGATTACGAGGTCACTAAGTTTGGCTAGTTATCAAACTAAAAAAAATCAGGCAATTAATATTGCTCAAGATCAGCTTAATCATTTCCGAAAATTTAAAGATCAAGAACCACTAATTTTTTTTGAAAAGCCAAGCGATTATAATGTTTGTGAACCAGGTTTCGATACAACAAAATACACCTGCGCCATTACTTATAGCAATGAAGTATATGAGGGTGGTGTTATCGTGGGAATTGATATGAAGGTTAGTGTTGGTTGGATTGATGGAAACAATAATATTATGACGGAGTTATCACAAACACTGGCAAAACCAAGAAAATGAAAATTAGGCAAAAAGGTTATACCTTAATTGAACTAATAATGGCCGTGTCGTTGCTAATAATAGTTATGGTTGGTGGAACGGCAATATTTTATCGGAGTTTCCGATCAAGTGGTGTTAGTGATATCCAGTCAACATTAAGCTCAGGATTGCGTTCGATTGACGAAATGATTGAGTGGAGTTTGCGTTATGGAGAAGTTGTACGAATTGATGATAATTGGAGAACAAATTGTTTAGCCAGTGGTGATGAAGGAGTGACAGGTAATACTTTGGTTGTGCGGAATTCTACAGGTGGTAATGTAACTTATTCTCTTAATAATGGAAGAATAGCTTCAGATTCGGCGGTAATCAGCAACGCAAACCTGATGATAAACAAGTTAGAATTTAGTTGGTTTTGTAGATCCGGAGTAAATGATAAGATTAATCTATACATTGAAGCCTCACCATTAACTGAATCTGGAGAAGTAACAAAAAGTATTTTTAACAAAGATATTAATTTATTAAATAGCGGTATTAATTAATGAATAAAATTAATAATAGAGAAGATAAGGGGCAAGTAGCTTTGATACTGGTATTGATAACTACTGTCGTAAGTGCGTTGGCAGTATCTTTAGCCTCTCGTTCAACTGTGGACACAAAAATTCAACAAACGGAGGCTGAAGGAGTTCAAGCTTTGCTTTTTGCTCAGTCAGGTCTGGAACAATTAATATTAAATCCTAACGAATCAGCAGTCCAAGATACTAATTACTCAGCGACAAAATCCGATTCTGGAATTGATAGTCTGGAAACCGGATTAATGGAAACAGGTAGTTCTGTTGAGTTGACTCTAGGCACGGTAAATTCTTTATCGAGTTTTTCTGTCTATTGGGGACCGGATGACGGCAATCCTTCCGGTAAACCGGCAATTTTCATTTCTTTGATTGAAAAAACTGGGAAAATTTCCGACAAGGCATTTGATTATGATAATTTAAATAATTTTACGGCCGGGAAAGTGGTGAGTGGTGTTTATCCTCGATGGACGGACACAATAGGACTTAATAGTAATGTGTCAAAGATTAGGATTACTGTATTGGGATCATCGGCATTGTTAAAAGTTATTCCAGCTGAAGGGGAGGCTTTTCCTTCTCAGTTAAAGTCGATAAAATCAATCGGGTCAGTTTCATCAGATAATAATATTGTGAAATACGGACTACAATATGACGAATCAGCCTTTGATACGGTTCCTTCGGTGTTTGATTACGCTTTGTTTTCTGGAGGCCAAATCGTACAATAATTAATTGATTTGAATCTTGTATTTAAGGTATACTGAGTGTAGTATGTCTGCCCATTTTGGATTAGATATTGGTTCAACTAGTGTCAAAATTGTAAAAACCGAAGGGAACAAGGTTTTGGTAATAGGTGTTGGTGTAAATAGTTCAGGAAAAACATTAATGGCTATGAATAACGCCGAAAAAATAGCTCTTGCTGATGAAATTAAAGGGTTGATAAAGAGTGTTGGTCTTCGAGAAAAACAAGTTGTTGCCTCAATTTCCGAATCACTTGTATATTCTCGGGTTATGCAACTACCAATTATGTCTACTCCCGAACTAGCAACGGCTATTAAATGGGAATTAGACCAATCAGTCCCCTTTCCTCCGAATGAGGTTGAGACTTCGTGGGCAGTTTTGGATAAACCGGATAAAATTAAAGGTGATGAAAAAATTTCGGTATATGTTGTAGCAGTACCAACTGCTGTATCTGATGCATACGCTCAGTTATTGGAGTTGTTGGAGTTAACGCCTTTAAGATTGGAAAACGAAATTCCTGCTTTAATGAGAGCATTTTCCGATAACTTAAGCGATGATAATCCTTCGATTTTGGTTAATATTGGAGCTGGTGGCACGGAATTAATTTTGGCAGGAAAAGAAAAAATATACGGAAATTATTTTTTACCCTTTGGAGGAACAGTGATGACAAAGCTTGTTGCAGATGCATTTGGCTTACCAATTATTCAAGCCGAAAGTTATAAAAGAACCTATGGTATGGTTAAAGACCAGCTCGAAGGTAAAATGTTTAATGTATTAAAGCCGATGGTGGATAATTTAATTGGTGAATTAAAAAAATTAATTGTTGGCTATCAAAATGAGCACGATAAATCAACGGTAAACAAAATTATTTTAACCGGTGGAGGTGCTTATCTATTAGGGTTAATTCCTTATCTTTCCGAATCTCTTTCTGGAGTTGAGATTGTTATGGGTGATTGCTTTTCAGGAAAAAGCGTCGATCAAAAATATGCTTCTCTTGGCCCTGTTTTTGCTACGGCCATGGGATTATCAACCGAGATTCAATGATTAAGGTCAATTTAATTAGTCGGAAAAGAAAAGCAAGTACAGGTAAAAACTGGACGAAGATTGTGACCTTGTCCTTGTTCGGTTTATTTTTATTTTATTTTATCGGAATTACTTTTTATGTTGTAATTTCCATGTCAGTACTAAGCAATAAAATTAAAGATCTTGATAAAGAATCTTTGGATATATCGAATACGATGTTAAAAAATAATGAAAAATTAAGCCGATTTGTATTGACGAAGTTAATTTTGGGACAGATACAAAATATTAATAAAACTAGATTCCAATATAAGGATTATCTTGACCAAATCTCGATATTACTTCCTCCAAAAGCATTTTTAACGAGCGTTGATTTTAAGATAAAGGGCTGGATATCTTTGTCAATTAACGCTAACGATATCTATACTTTTCAGTCTTTAGAAAGAGTATTGCTAAATAAAGACACTTGGAGTAATAGTAATTCTTTTTCAGGTGCATACATTGAAGGAGTGGCAAAGGAAAAAAATGGATCGTATACAACAAGATTACAACTAGAATTAAAAGGAAATGGCTGATAACAAGATATTTGGATATAAAAGAATATTCGGGTTTGTGTTACCAGATTGGGTTGACGAAGGATTGATTCGGACTATAGTTACCTTTTTGCTGTCGACGGTGGTAATGCTTTTTGTTTTGATATTCGTGATTTGGCCAAAATTCGCAACGATTGCTGATATTAAAAGAAACTTGACGGAAAAACAAACTCAACTGGACTCTTTAAAGAGCTCTAAAGCGGGTTTTGATAAGCTTAATGAAGATATCCCTGAAGCAACACAAAATTTGATTCTACAGTCAATTCCCCAGACATATTCACCTGAAAATGCTATCTTTATGCTAAGAAATCTAAGTAATGAAACTGGAGTATCGATTGTTTCGTATACACTTCCTTCTGGAGTTTTATTTGATTCTGAAAAACCGACTTTGAGTAAATCTGGGGATAAAGATAATATGGTTAACTTTATTAACTATCCGATTAAGTTATCGGTATTGGCTCCGGTGGATTCCCTTCTTTCATTTATAAAAAGGGTTGAGTCTTCACTTCCTTTTGGGGTAGTTTCCGATTTAGGAATGCAGGAGGTAAGCAAACTATCAAAATCAACTTCAACAGATAAATCTGTAAAAATGGAATTGGAAATTAAATATTTTCAAACAGTCTTAAAACAAGTTGATATTTCAAAAATAACTCAATTTACCAATCAGGAAATGAAATTGGTCGATGAGATCGCTGGATTCTCTCAATTTACTCAAGGAAGCGACAGCGCGGGTACGGCTACTATTATTAATAATTCAGGCAATCTGTTTGGTTTTTAATCGTCAATCTTTTCCTCTTTTTTTTCTTCGATGGCGTTGGCAACTTCTTCAATAGCCTCTTCTTTTTCTTCAACGAGGTCAGCTGGAGACTCTTTGTCAAATTCAGTATCAATGAGTTGTTTTGGCGAATCGTCTTCTTGGAGATCAACAATAGCGCGAGTACCTTTTTGAATGGCAGCGATTCGGACTATTTGACGGATAGATTTGATTACCTTTCCTTCTTTTCCGATAACTCTACCAACATCTTCGGGATCTACCTTAATTAAATATTTGATAGCTTGTTTATCTTCTGTTTGATCTTCGGTGATAATGACACTTTCCGGGTGATTAACGATGTTGCTGACGATGTACTCGATAAGTTGTTTCATTTTATTTAACTAATTTTCTAACAGTATCGGTTGGTTGAGCTCCTTTGGTTAGCCATAATTGATAATTTTCTTTATTTATTTCTACCTTGTTTTCAGGATCATGAGGGTTGTAGGTGCCGATGGTGTCGATTACCTTTCCTGATAATTTTGATTTGTCTTCGGCAACCACGATACGATAAAAGCGTTGGTGTCTTTTTCCGGTCGGTTGAAGTTTGATTTTTAGCATAGCGATATTATATCAGCTCAATAGCTTTTTTAGCAGCATTTTGCTCGGCTTCCTGCTTACTTTTACCTGAACCTGAGGTTATTTCTTGATTATCAATAATTACAGCCACTTCGAAGGTTTTGCTGTGATCTGGTCCCGACTCCTTCACTGTTTTATATATGGGCGAGGTTAATCCCTTGCTTTGCACGTGTTCTTGGAGGCTAGACTTGGCATCTTTTAGATTGTCATTGGTAATGATTTCTTCGGCATTTGGAAGAATAAATTTAACAAAAAAGTGGTTTGCAGCCTCGATCCCACCATCACAATACAAGGCGCCTATTATGCTTTCAATCACATCTTCAAGAATTGAAGGGTTATTCCTACCTCCGGTAGACTCTTCTCCCTTACTCATTAGAATAAAGGTATCGATACCGTGTTTTTTTGAAATTTTAGAGAGAGACTCGGTTCGCACAGTCGCTGATCTGGCTGCTGTGAGATAACCCTCCATTTTGTTTTGATATTTATTAAATAAATATACAGAAATCATCATTTCTAGAACTGCATCTCCTAAAAATTCAAGCCTTTCATAACTTTCGTTGACTCCGGGTTCGTTTAAGCAAGAGCGATGAGTAAGGGCGGTATTGAGCAGTTTTTCGTTCTTGAAATTATAGTCAAGCAATTCTTGCAATGGTTTAAGGTTTGACTTTATCATCTGGATTATCCTGCCTACCTGTTAGGGTGATGGCGGTTGCTAAAGCTCCATTGACAAAACTTGAACTAGTTTTTCCACCATATCGTTTGGCAATTTCCACCGCTTCATCTATTATTACTTTTGTTGGCGTTTCTGTTTTAATTAACAGTTCATATACTGCTTGTCTTAATACAGACAAGTCAACTCTATTTATTTGTGATAAAGGCCATTCAGGAGCGCATTTTTGGATAATATGGTCAATTTTTTCGATATTTGCCTGTATTTTATCTACTCTTGAAGGATGTTCCGGTTGAGTAGTAAAGGTACCCGCAAAAAGCGATTTAAAAACATCGATGCGTTTTAAATGTCTTGGGTCTTGGGCAGATTTCACGATTAGTTATTTAGTTTTACAAACCGGACAAGCAAAATGAGACTTTTTTAAATTACCACATTTTTTACATGTGATCATTTTTGGTTCAATCAGGTGAATCTGAGAACGTCTAGCTCCTTGTCTTCTGGTTGAAATTTTTCTTTTTGGTGTTGCAGCCATAGTGGTGGTTGTTAATTAATACTCGATATGGGTATATTTTAGCAAGTTTCGAACAGGCTGACAATGTGCTTTGCTTTTTGAGGATTTTTATCGGCTATCTCTCGGGCTATTTCTTTTGCGGAAAGAAATAATTTTTTAGACCAAAAATACTTCAATCTTGTTGGTAAAGAACCATGCTGTCTGGTACCAAATATTTGACCAGCACCTCTTAAACGAAGGTCTTTTTGAGCAAGAATCAAGCCTGTTTTGAATTTCTGTAATAATTGTAATCGTTCTGTTTCCTCCTCGTCATCATTAGTAGGGACTAAAAAACAGTATCCCTGTTCTTCACCTCTACCAACACGTCCCCGTAATTGATGAAGACTGGCAAGGCCGAATCTTTCAGCTGAATGAATTATCATTACGTTGGCTGAGGGGATATCAATACCTACTTCAATTAGAGAAGTTGATACAAGGACTCCCCTACCTGTATTTTTAAATTGTGTAAGAATTTCATTTTGTTTATCGGTTTTCATTTTTCCGTGAATGATATATACAGGAAATTTATCACCAGCTATCTTTTGATAGATTTTGCTTATTTTATTTACCGAAACTATTCTTGAATTATGTTCTTCTATGTTAGGACATACTACAAATATCTGACTACCGTTTTGGAGTTGTCTTCTTAGCCAATTTGGGCTTTTTTTGAAATGAGTTGGAGAAACAACAAAGGTTTTTGTTGGTAGTCGATTTTGTGGTTTATGAGTGATGTTGCTAATGTCAATATCTCCAAGCAAACCTAGGGCGACTGTCCTGGGAATTGGAGTGGCCGAAAGATTAAACAAATGAGGCAAGGGGGACCGATTTATTAGTTCGTCTCTTTGTTTTACTCCAAATTTATGTTGTTCGTCAATTGCAACAAAAGCCAAGGGGAATTTTAGTATTTTTGGAAGTTTGGTTAATAAGGAGTGGGTGCCGATATAGATAACAGGTTTATTTGTCTGAGGTTTATCTTTTGAAGAGCCGGTAATTAATTGAATTTGTTTTGGAAATAAAGATAACGATTGAAAGGTTTTGTAGTGCTGATTAGCCAGTATTTCGGTGGGAGCCATAATAGCGCAACTTAATTTGTTTGTTAGGCATTGATTTGCAGCAAAAATAATTGTGGCAGTTTTTCCTGATCCGGTATCTCCTTGAATAAGACGATGGGTAAATTCGGAACTTTGAAGATCTTTATATATTGCAGATACTGTTTTTTGTTGATCGATTGTTAGTTTAAATGGAATTTTTTGAGTTGTCTTTTTGGTTGTTCCACTAATAATTTTTAAGGCTAGGGATTTGCCTAAATTTTTTTGAGCCAAACGATTATTGATATTAATGAGCAAATGTTCGTTGAAAGATAATCTCTTGTCGGCTTCCCAGCGTAGTTCTTTTGATGGTGGAAAATGAATATATTGATATGCTTCTGTTTCGGACAACAAATTTAATTTTATTTGCAACTCAGTTTCAAAAGGATCAGTTATTTGAATAGTTGGTAATAATGAATGAATTTTTGTACGAAGCCATTTGGAAGTAATACCTTCAGTTTGAGGATAAACAGGTACAAATCCACCGGTATTTATTGAAGGGACACCCCCTTCTTCAAAAATTGGAGCTATAACAGTAAGTCCTTTTCCCCAAAAGGACACCTTCCCGGCGAAAGTATAAATAGTGTTTTCTTTCAAAACACGTTTGATAAAGGGATTATTGAACCAAGTTAACAGAATTTTCCCTGATGAATCGCTTACCGTAGTTTGAGTGAGAAGTTTGCTGGTTTTTGTAAAAAATGATTTTATTTTTCCGGTAGTGCCGATAAAACTAGCCATTTCCCCCTGGGAAAGATGTTTTAATTGCTTAGGCTCGGTAAAATCATAATAACGAACCGGAAAATGATTTATTAAATCGCCTACGGTTTCAATTCCTAAACGATTAAGTTTGATTGATGTTTGTTCCCCGATACCTTTTATTGACGATACTGTGTCATTGAGATGATATTGTTTACTCATCTAATAGAGAAAAGCAGACACAAAAGTAGTGAGCACTAAAGCCAGTGAGCCGATAAATATGATGGCGGTATATATCTTTCTTTTCCTTTTGGTCATGTGTATTGGTTAATTTAAGGTTATTATATTATTATATTCAAATAATATATGTATAGAAAGCGTCATTTAAATTTACGACCGTTACTGTCAAAGTATAATTGGGGCAAAATAATTTTTTTCGGACTGGTTGGCTTTTCACTTTTGATGGTAATCGTATTTGCTTGGTATTCAAGAGGCCTACCTGACCCAGGTAAAGTTCAAAGACAGTCCGGTTTTTCCACAGAAATACTGGATCGAACTGGGGAAACAGTGTTGTATGATGTGATAACCGACCAAGATAGACGGTTTACTCCCCTTTCAGACGTACCACAATCGCTTAAGGATGCCACGATTTCCATTGAAGACAAGGACTTTTATAAGCACAAAGGTTTTGATCCCTTAGCTATACCAAGAATAATAAAAAATGTAATTGTAAACAGAAGATTGATTGGTGGTTCGACTATTACCCAACAATTGGTAAAAACTGTTCTTTTAACGAACGAAAGAAAAATCTCAAGAAAAATTCGAGAGTTTGTTTTGTCGGTACGGATTGAAAAGACATATTCTAAGGACGAAATATTACAAATGTACCTTAACGAAGTTCCTTATGGAGGAGGAACCGCAGGAGTTGCTGCAGCGGCAGAACAGTACTTTGGGAAAGAGGTGAAAGATCTTAATTTAACTGAAAGTATTGTTTTGGCAGGGTTACCACAATCTCCTTCTCGTTATTCTCCCTATATTGGTGAGCCTTTGGCTTATGTACCAAGAGCAAAAGAAGTGGCAAGAAGAATGTACGAGGATGAAAAAATTACTAAGGAAGTTGAGCAACAGGTGGTTTCTGAGCTAGGCAAAGTTGCCTTTAGAGGTTTGGGGGCAAAAATTAAAGCTCCCCATTTTGTAATGTATGTAAAACAACTTCTTGAGGATAAATATGGCACTAATATTCTTGACGTTGGAGGCTTAAAGGTAACAACAAGCCTTGATTGGGCGCTTCAAGAAAAATCAGAACATACAGTTAAGGAAGAAATTGATAAAGTGGCAAGTAGTTTGAATATTAGTAATGGGGCGTCGGTTATTTTAGATACAAATACAGGTGAAATATTAAGTATGGTGGGATCAAAAGATTTTTTTGATAAAACAATAGATGGTGAGGTTAATGTAACAACACGAAAAAGACAACCAGGGTCATCGATTAAGCCTTTGGTTTACGCTACTGCTTTTTCAAAAGGATACTCCCCCGCTTCGGTAATAGCAGACGTAATAACGGAATTCCCAGGGAAAGATGAAAATACTCCGTATATCCCAAAAAATTATGACGGTAAGGAACATGGTTTGTTACATTTAAGAGATGCTTTGGCGAGTTCGATAAATATTCCAGCAGTAAAATTAACAGCTTTGGTTGGTGTTGATGAAGTTTTGAGTTTGGGATATAAGATGGGTTTTACGACACTTGAACCAACTAAAGAAACTCTCTCCCGTGTTGGCTTATCAATGGCCTTGGGTGGTGCAGAAATAAAACTATTGGATATGGTTTCTGCATATAGTGTTTTTGCTAATGGCGGGTTAAAGGTAGAACCAATCGCCATTTTAAAAATAGAAGACAGCAAGGGAAAAGTTATATTCGAAAACAAACAAGTTAAGAAAGAACAAGTATTGGATGAAAAAATTGGTTTTTTAGTTAATTCCGTACTATCAGATAACAATGCTAGATTATTAACCTTTGGGCCAAATTCATATTTGAATTTAGGTAGTCGGGCTGTGGCGGTAAAAACTGGAACGACAAATGATTTGCATGATAACTGGACTGTTGGTTGGACAAAAAATACAATTGTGGGTGTTTGGGTTGGAAACAATAATAACGATAAAATGAGAAATGTTGCCTCCGGAGTTTCGGGAGCTGCTCCAATATGGAGAAGAGAAATATTGGATGTCTTAAGCAAACAACCGGATGTTCCTTTCCCAATACCTAATGGTGTATCACAAGTTGAAGTAGATAAAGTATCCGGTTTCCCCGCTCACGATGGCTTTCCTTCTTACAAAGAATGGTTTATTAATGGTAATTTATTAAACGGTCCCGACACGATTCATACAAAAGTTAAAGTTTGCAAAAGTGATTCAAATAAATTGGCAGATCCAATTTCTATTTCTCAAGGAAATTATGATGAGAAAGAATATATCGTCATAAAAGAAAACGATCCCTTAACAGCCAAGGATTTGTGGCAAAGAGGTATTAATGAGTGGATTGTCAAACAAACAGATCAACTGTTTAAACCACCAACAGAACTTTGTGGGGCAACTTCTTCAATGGATATTCAGATTGTTTCGCCTGGAGACAGATCAAGAACAGATGGAGAGACAATTACTTTTAGAATAAACGTGGTTAGTGCAAAACCTGTTGTGGAAGTTAAGCTATATGTTGATGATACGTTGGAGCAAACTTTTTCGAGTGAGCCATATTATAAACAAATAAAGCTTTCAACCGGTATGCACTCAGTAAGAGTTACGGCAAGAAACAATGAAGGGAAAGAGGAATCAAAAACTAATAATTTTGCTGTAAATATGGATTGGACTGAACCAACTGCTACCCCAACTCCAACTTCTAACTAGTTTAATTAAAAAGCGTAAGAATACGATTTTTAATTTCATTAACCTCTAGTTGGGTGAGGTTTTTGATTGGTGATGAAAATGTAATTTTAAAGGAATGATTTCCGTTGTAAGAATTTGTGTAGGATATTTTGTTTATTATTTTGCTGGTAGATTGAATTTTTTCAATGATTTTTCCAAGAGGAAGATTTGAAGATATTGTTAGTTGTTCAATTACCTCTGGATACTCGGAAATTGGTTGATAGATAAAATTTTCCAAAATTGAGTCAATTAATATTACATTGTTTAATTCGACAACAGTTGGGTTTGAAGTAATACCAATTTTATGAAGAATGGTAGGTTTAATTTGGCCAATAAACCCTTGCACTTTATTGTCGGAAATGATTTCTGCGGTATATCCCTGTTGATAGTAGGTAGGCGGATTTGATGCTGGTTGAAACACAAATGGTTTGATGTTTAGATGCAAAAGTAAGGCTTCGAGAGTGCCCTTTAGATGGGGATAATCAATTGTTGAAACGAAAACACTATTGGATATTTCCAAAGGCAGTTTTTCTTTTGTGGGTTGATATATATTTGATAGTTCAAATAGTGAAAACGGTTCATCGCTTTTTCCTTGATTGTTTTTTATATTTTGAAGTAGGGAAGGAACTAGTGATAGGCGAAGATATTCTAAATCCTTAGAAAGAGCGTTTTCCAATTTTAAATGTTCTGCTGGGTGGAGTTCTGTTTTAGTGATAAGATTTTCGGAGATTAATGAACTGTTATAAACCTCATTAAAACCTTGGTTAAAAAGATAGTTTTTAATTTTTGATTCTGTTTTAAACAATATATTTTTTTGTTCGGGCAATAGATTAACACAAGGAAGTTTTGCAGGAAGCTTAAAATATCCATATACTCTAGCGATTTCCTCTATCAAATCTTCCTTAATATTAATATCAAAATATCTCCAACTGGGAACGGTACATATAATTTCATTTTTTCCCTGTTTTTTTATCAAAAACCCAAGACTTTCTAAAATTGAGATGACTTCTTGATTAGGTATTTCGACTCCAATTTCAGAGTTAACCCAATCAAGGTTTAAGATGATTTCCTTATTGATTTGAGGATTTGGATAATAATCAAATATGCTTGAAGATACACGAGCCTTTGATCTTTCAGAAAAAAGTTTTATGGCTTTAGTTAACACCGGTAAACATAACTCTAAATCAGGTTGCTTTTCGTATATCTGAGCGGCCAGTGAACGATTTTGTAAACATATCGACGTTTTTCTGATTTTATTCGGATTGTAAACTGGCACAACGAGAAGTATATTTTTTGTGTATTTATCAACTTCAGCGGTTATGCCACCCATAACCCCACACAAATCAACAATCCTTCCCGCACCATCCTCGATTACAATATCGCCTCCTTGGAGTAAGTTTTTCTTATTATCAAGAGTAGTTATGGACTCCCCCTTCTTACTTTCGCGAACTGTTAGTTTTTGTGATGCAAGTTTATCTAAGTCAAATATATGACTAGGCATTCCATAAAGGATGGTTAGTTCATTGGTGATATCAACCGCATTGTTTATGGGTCTTAATCCACACAATGATAGTAGTTGTTTTGTTTCTTCCGGTGAGTCTTTGATATTGACGTTTTCCAGTGATACAGCCACAAATCTTGATGATAAATTATCCTGACAAAACTCAAACGAAAATGATTTCGGTAAGTTTGAGTAGTTTTCAACTTTTTCTCCGTAAGGATCATTTTTAAAAGTTGATTTTATTCCCATTTGATTGAGAATTGCGGCAGAATCTCTTGCAATTCCTTGGGCACTGGCCGTGTCGATACGATTAGTAATTATTTCGATATCGTAAACATAGTCGTTGTCAATTTTATCAATTTTGTCAAAGGTAGGACCACAAAGGCTTATTTTTTGAGCCAGTTCTTCTGGTGAAACAGGGGTTTCTAAAAAGAGTCGAAGAGAATTGTCGGTAATCTTTATTTCCATTTTTAAAATTGTTTTAAAAATCTTAAGTCGTCGGTGTATAGTAACCTGAGATCTGGCAAATTAAGGCCAGATTTCATCATTAACACCCGTTCTACTCCCCAACCGAAGGCGAAACCGGAGAAAATTTTAGGATCGATGCCACCGTTTTTTAGAACATTTGGGTGAACCATGCCGGAACCGCCAAGTTCGAGCCATCCCGATTTACAAAACTTACAAGGTAATTTTTCAATAATCCCCTTTCCATGACAAAGTCCGCAGCTAATATCAATTTCAAAACTGGGCTCGGTAAATTGAAAATGATGTGGTCTAAGCCGAATTTCCCGATCATTTCCAAAATAAGCTTTGGCAAAATAGTCCATGACACCGATGAGATGCGTAATATTAATATTTTTGTCGATTAATAAGCCTTCGAATTGATGAAACATGGCGCTGTGAGATGTGTCGGCTTGACGGCGATAGGTTTTACCAATATTAACCATTTTTATTGGTGGATTCTTTACTTTTTCCATTTCTCTTAACTGGCCATTGCTGGTATGGGCAGTAAGAACGATTTCTTTGGATAGATAAAATGTCTCCTGGTCGTCTCTAGCCGGGTGGCCTTTGGGAATATTTAAGCCTTCAGCGTAGTACCAATCGGTTTCAACTTCAGGATATCGACGACGAACAAAACCCAGCTGGGAAAAAATGCTTTCTATTTCATTGATGGCGTGAGTGATTAAATGTAAACTACCTTTTGGTGGTTGGATCCCAGGAACTGTTACATCAAATATCGGATCAGATTTTATTTCAAGTAATATGTTAAGTCGGCTGGTTATTTCTTGTTTACAATAATCTTTAAGTTCATTGATTGCCTTGCCAATATTTGAATCGTCTTTGATAGGAAGAGTTTTAAAAAGAAGGTTAACCTCACCTTGTCTCCCAAGGTATTTTATGTTGATTTGTTCGAGATCATCGGCCGTTTTAACCTTAGATAGGTCTCGTGAAAGGCTTTTTTTGACCTCTCTTATGGTTTCTTTATAATTTATGGCCATCGTACTAATGATAACAAAAACTCCCCTAATCGGGGAGTTTTAATTGCATGATTAACCCCCCAATTATTTATTGCCAGTAAATGATACTAATTTTTTAAAAGCTTCAGGAAGGTCAACTGCTAATGCAGCCAAGACTTTGCGATTTAACTTGATTTTCTTATCATTAAGTTTTTTGATAAAAATACCGTATTTGGGTCCATCGGCAATACCGGATAAAGCCGAGTTTATACGGGATATCCAAGTAATTCTCATTGTTTGTTTTCTTTCTTTACGACCATTATAGGCATACTGTCCGGCGTGTATGGTAGCTTCAGAGGCCACTTTATACAAACGGTTTCTGGTCATTCGGAAACCCTTTGCGAGGGAAAAGACTTTTTTGTGTCCTTTACGGCGGACTGTACCTGTTTTAACTCTTGGCATATTTAATTCTTAGTAGTTTATAAATGAAGCATTTGCTTAATTTTAGTGGCGATTTTGCCGGTCACTTCTTGATAGTGTCGATATCTTCTAATGAGTTTTTTACTCTTTTTTCTGCGTAAATGACGCATATAAGGACTTCGACGCAAGACCTTACCAGTACCGGTAATTTTGAATCGTTTCATAACGATTTTTCTGGTTTTTTGCTTTGTTTTTGTCATATGTTTTATTATTTGAGTGTTTTTTGGAACTCAAACGAAGAAACGTTGTGAGATCATTTCTTAGGTTTCACCTGAGCGATGAGGAGCTTACCAAGAAATTTTGGAGCTTCCGCAACAGTAGAGACTTCGGCTAGACCAGTGATGGCCAGATTCATAATATTTTCTCCGAATTCTTTCTTGGTGATTTGCCTTCCCTGGAATTTTACCACTAATTTGACTCTATCACCAGCCTTTAAGAACTTTTCTGCCTGTCGGACTTTAACTCCTAAATCATTTTCAGCCATAAACGGTTTAAGGCGGATTTCCTTGGTTTCTTGGCCACCTTTATTGGTTCCCGCCTTGTCTTTTTTGTCTTCCTGATATTTAAATTTTTGAAAACTAATTATTTTAACAATAGGAGGTTTGGCTTTTTCGGTGATTTCGACAAGATCTAATCCCAATATTGAAGCCTTGTCCAAGGCTTCTTTTGTTGACATTATTCCGAGTTGTTTGTTTTCTTCGTCTATTACTCTAACTTCGGGATATTTTATATTTTGATTTATTCGGTAATATTTACCCAATTTATTTTATTTAAATAATATGTTTGTATTTTACTACAAATTTAGGTTCAGAGTAGGATGAAATTATCTGACTGAAATGATAAAATACCAATGTTGGGCTCGTAGCTCAGCTGGTTAGAGCGCTGCATTGACATTGCAGAGGTCACTGGTTCGAGTCCAGTCGGGCCCACACAATACGAATAATTCTCCCTTGAGGAGAATTTTTTGTAATGATATTTATATCTTGACTCGAAGGCTGGATGTGCGACCGGCACCGAGGAAGGTTAAGAAGAATTATTGGCAGGGAAAAACCAATTACCCTACGGAAGTAGCGATACTACGTTCGTTGTTTTGAGTGTAGGATGATCCTTTTATATTTGCCATTGACCAATACGATCCCTGTTTCATTGATCTATTTTGGTACACTTCAAGCCAACTGTTGGCTTGACTAACTTTTAGGCCAAATAAATGAATGATTTTTTTTAAATGTTCGAGATAATTTTCTTGATATACTCCCCCATCGACGATCGGTGATTGTACAGCTTTTTGAATATTTGTATCCAGTCTTTTTAACTGTTTGCTTAACTTTTGAAGCTCTTGTCTAAGATATTCAATTTTTTTCTCAGTTTGGATCTCTTTTGAAGAAAATATTTTATTCCATTCTTGAGTTCTTTGAAGATGGAACTGCTCTATGCGTTTCTTTTCTATTTCTTTCTTGGCTTGAATTTCGGCAATAATATTTCTACTTTGTGACACCTCGTTTTTAGAAGACAAGACCTCACTGTTTTGAGAATTACGCAACGCTTCCAAAAAATTTTGGATTTTAATATTTCCAGTTCCTTTTGCTGACGTCCCTGTCCAGTTTTGATTCATCTAAGTTAAGTTAACAAAGTTTAAGTAAATATTCAATGGTTTTACGACGATCAATGACTGATTTAAGCTGTCCATATTGGTTTTCTGGTACGGCACCAGCTTTGGCAATTGCTTGGATTTCTTCGTTTGAGGTTTCAATTTTTTCTGTTTTTGCGATTTCCAAGAGTATAAGATCTAATTTAATTGATTCAGCAGCTTTTTTTGAATACTCTTCTTTTACTTCATCATTAGTTTTCTTTACTGCTTTTAAATAATTTTCTAAGGATAAGTTTAAAGATTTTGCTTGGTTTTCAAGCCTTTCCATACTATAGTTCAGTTCTTCTTCGACAACGGATTGGGGTATATCGATATTGATGTTTTTTAATAATATATCGTATATTTTGTCGATTTTTGCCTCGTTTGTTTCAGATTTCGCCTCTTTTGTTTTTTTGTTTGCGGTATCCTTTTTTGTAAAAAACTTCTTGTAATTATTTAGATTAATTTCGGGGTATAAAGGAAATGATAATTTGATTGTCCAGCCATTGTTATCTTTTGAGTCAATATTTTCAAGGACGGGTTTCCCAAGCAATTTAAAATTGTTTTCTTTAATGGCTTGAACAACAACATTATTTAAAACATGGCTCAAAATGTGATTTGAGAGTTTGTCTGGATCGATATGATTTGCAGCAATTGATTTGGGTGCTTTTCCTTGGCGGAAACCCTTTACAGTAACGGTACTGATTAATTCATCTACGGCATGTTCTTTTTCCGCAAGGACTTCGGTTTCTGTAAGTACTACATTGAGAAAAGCGGTATTGTTTTTTGTTTCTTTTATTTTGATTTCCATTGGATTGGATTATAAGCGATATATAAAGTTTGTGCCGAGAAGAGGACTTGGTCACCGATTCCACCAAAGGTGGATCGTCGATCCCGGCGTTTGCTGCACGTTACGTACTGCAATCCGCCATTCAATTCCTCTTATTAATGTCAAATTATTATTTTTCCGTTAAGGAAAAATAAATAATTAGTGCCGAGAAGAGGACTTGAACCTCCATGGGTTTCCCCGCTAGCTCCTAAAGCTAGTGCGTCTACCATTTCGCCATCTCGGCTTCATATAGAGTCAGGATATTTTATCATTAAGATACTTGGGGAAGCTAATCAAGGTTGTCGAAAAAAGTTGAAACACCTTCTGCCCATGAGCCATCCGAAGGTGGTGTGTATGTTTTCATTACTTCCAAAGGGTCTTTGCTATGATTTCCTTTTAGAAAAATTGTGGTGAACTGAGGAGCTATTCTTCTTAAGGCATCTTCAAAACTGTCGAATCTGGTAACTTTGTCTCCATATATTCCCCACCCCCAGCAATTATATGAGTTTTCTGGAATATGAAGGCAAAGCCCTGATTCTTGTTGAGCGATAGCCACTAGCCATCGGTAATCAAAGTTGTATTGGTCTGAAAGTTTTACGATTAAATCTGAGTAAGGTTCAAGAGGTGATCCGTATTTATAGAGATATTGACGAATTATTTCTGGACGTGCGTCTGCTGTTTTGATAGAAGTTTGAATTTGTTGATCAAATGATGGAAGTGCGGCGAAAATGATTGGATCATCAAAATTTGAAATTGATATTTGGCTGTCTTCATCATTTTGAGTAGCCAGAGAAAGAACGGAGTTTTGAGAACCATCTACGATTTTTGAGTTTATGGCAAAAATTATTTCGGATAGACCCAAAAACAAAACCAGGAGTATGACGCTCTTCTTATACATAGATTCATATTTATCGTGTCAGAAATCTATGATTGTGTCAAGTATTGTGCTGGAAGTAATTTATATTGTGCTCCAAGAGGGATTTGAACCCCCAACCTACGGTTCCGAAGACCGGCGCTCTATCCAGTTGAGCTATTGGAGCATATCGATAACCTTGTGGGTCAGGCGGGACTCGGACCCGCGACACCCTACTTAAGAGGCAGGTGCTCTAACCGACTGAGCTACTGACCCGAACATGTGTATTTTACATCAAAAAGGATTAAAACCTTCTATTCTGAACCATTTTTCATATATATTGAATAATAGTGAAACTTTTAATTTTTACTTATGCTCCAGCAGGTTTGGGTCATTTACGTGTTACAGATGCATTGATTGATAGTATGCCCAAAAAATATTCTTATATTATGCTTGGTTCTTACGATAAATTTATTACGAATATGCATCGATTTACCAGTACTAATCCAATTGCAAAATGGATATTTACTATTTCCCAATATGGTTTGCTGGAAGACATTTTGACATCTATTTACAGATGGGTATTGGTGTCAACGAGCAAACAATTACTAATACAACTTAAGGAGGCAATCGATAGTAAAAATGAAATTGATGAGGTGTTAGTAGTGGCAACACATTTTGGTATGGCACATCAAATTGGTGCGATAAAGGATAAATTAACAAAGGAAACAGGGAAAAAGATACGTTTGGTGGTCCAAGTTACTGATGACACTTCCCAACACATTTGGTGTGTTAAAGGTGCTGATATTATTTTTGTTCCAAGTATGTTCACAAAACAAAAATTGGAAGAATATGCAAATAAAAAAAATATGAAAGTAACATTCGTTGTAACGCCCTATCCGATTAGTCCGTCACTGACAAATAAGTTAGATAAGGTTAATTCTAGATATAAAGAATTGGCATCAAAAGAAGACATCATCAATGTTTCGGTGCCAATTTCTGGAGCGGCTGTTGGATTATCTTTTGTAACGAAGTTGATTACATTATTAGTAAAAAAGTCTGGTCGTTTTAGATTTTGGGTGTTGGTAAAGAAATCTATATATACAAAAATGTTTTTATCGGTTATTTCAAAATTACCTAATGTCAATGTAATTACGGGAAGGAACGATAATGAAATGATTAATTTGTATGAATTGTTGTACCAAAATAATATTATTCACATTGAGATTACAAAACCAAGCGAACAAGCTTTTAAGGCAGTTTTGTCTCCATCTCTTGTTGGTGGAAGTATTTTGTTGTTTAGCTCCCCCGTTGGGAGACAAGAGTATGAAAATATTAGTTTTTTAGTAAGGCATAGGTTAATGCCAAAATCCAATTATTCAAATGAATTGAATCCCGATTCATCCCTTGCCAGTTATCCACGAGCCGTAAGACTATCAAAAGATCCGGATATTGCAGCAAATTTTATTATTTGGGGAATAGATTCCGGATATTTCTCAAAGATGGCTTCAGATGATTTTAAGTTTTCAGAGGATTCAATTGTTTCTGGAGAGGTTGGTCCAAATGGGGCAAAAGAATTTTGGAATATTGTTGAAAAGAAGTTTGGTCAATTTTAATAGAAATTTCCTAAAGACCAGTTTTGTCTAAACCGTTACATTATTATTCCTGCATTTGAATTCCATTATTTAATCTCTAATTAAATAATCCCCGACAAGCGAGGGATTATATTTTGGGGTGGAGGACGGGATTCCTTTCGGTCAATTTCGGTAGAAATTGCCTCAAGACCCGCCTCGCCAAAACCGTTACGGGTTTGGCTCCGGCATTCGAATCCCGTTGTTTGACTATATAAAAAAATATGC
>CAISER010000042.1 GCA_903884375.1 Candidatus Collierbacteria bacterium
CTGCTAAGGAAACAAGAAAATTGGACAGGTATTGTGAATTACGTGTTGGACAGGTAACTCAAGTACACCTAAGGAATACGCATTCGCGTAAGGACAGTTTCCTTATAGGCAGTGGTGCGACTCGAATTTAAAGGTTCTTGGCAATCGATTGATTGTCAATGATAAGCAACAGTATAGCATAGTATTATGGGTTTGTCAAGTAGTATTTACAACTTGGCTTTGAAGTACTTGTGTCTTAAATGTGCTTATTACTGGGTATATATTACCACGCCCTATAGCATTTGTCAAGCCCTATTTACATCATCAAAGCTCAACTATTCTCGTCAATATGCCTTGACAATCCCCTTTTAAGTCACTAATATAAATGTATGTCAGCTACAAACAGCCAAAGGAATCTTGGTCTCACTCCGGATCAGTCCTCTATCTATCTCGCCCTACTTGACTCCGGACCGCAAACCGCCATCGCTCTCGCCAGACTCACTGGCATCAAACGCACCTACATTTATCACTTATGCAAAGAACTCGAAAAAGAAAATCTCTTAAGGCTAACTCAAAAAGGCCGAACCACTTTTTTTCAGGCCCAACCACCCGATCTACTGCTAACCAAAGCCCAAGAAAAGAAAGCTCAAGCAGAAACCTCCTTAATTGCTCTGGAATCCCTTCTTCCCGATCTCCAAGCAAAGTACCGGTTAAACGATATCAAACCCACCATTAGCTACTACGAAGGCATTGAAGGTATCAAAAAAGTCTATCTTGATACTCTCAAATCACCCACTCCCATCCTAGCCTTAGTCGAAACGAGTTCGGTTGATAAAGATATCTATAACTGGGTCACTCAAGTTTATGCACCCGAAAGAGTAAAACAAAAAATCCCGGTCCAGACCATCGTCGAGTCAGGCAACAAAACAGCCACATATGTCAAAAAAAATACTACCGAACTCCGTGAAACCAAAACCATTCTTAGCTCCAAATTCCCCGTTGAGCACGAAATAAACATCTACGGCGAAAAAATAGCTCTAATTAATCACAAAGCAGGAAGCAAACTCATGGCTATTATTATCGATAACAAAGATATCGCAGACACTTTTCGATCTTGGTTCAAACTCACTTGGAGCTTACTCTAAGCTTTTCTGCAGATAAACACCAGGTTCCTATCTTCACTTGGCCCACCTTTTTCATTTGGAATTTCTTCCTCTATCACCTCGTAGCTCAAGCCCTCGTCGCGCAGTATTCTCACAATTTCCTCTTTGGGTGGTGCGTAACGGTTATAAAAATGATTCGTCTCCCCTTTTGGACCATCGACAATCGTAAATGTCTGATCGGCTAACTCTTGAGTACAACCCATTCTCATCATTATTTTTCGGTTCTTTTCTAGAGCCTCTCTATAACTACCCAAGCTCGAGTCAGGCATATCAAAAACGAGGTAGCCATCATTTGTTACAGTTCTGGCTATCTCCCTTATTGCGCCTCTAAACTGTCGTTCTTCTTCGCAATGAGGTAATGATCTTCCCAAACAAGTCACCAAATAAAATTGCTCTGTAGAAAAAGGTAAATTATTCCATCTTGAAACTGCAAAATAATCTCCAAACTTATCTCTAGCTTTGCCAACATGAGCAACGTCTACATCCACCCCCCAAACGTTTCTAAGTTTCAACTCGGATCTCATTAAACCCACCAACCAACCGGTTCCCGTAGCCACATCCAGAACTTGATCGTCTTGTTCGACTCCAATCTCACCTGCCAACTTCTCCAAAAACTTAAGTCTTTGGGGTTTTGTAAACTCACTTACCGGATATTTCTCAAACCTCACAGTACTATACAACTCGCTCAGGCTTCTATATACCGTATCCTCCTCCGACAATCCCAACATCAGCCTCAACAATTCTTCAATATCTTTCCTTTCATCCTCATTCAAACTTTCATCTCCCATCATTTCTCTCAGTGTGTTTAATTCTCGTGCCCAGCCATAGTTTTCCAAAATGAATCCAAACACCTTTGCCTTGGTATCAAGATCCATTTCTTTATTCGCAGCCAAGCAGCGAAAAATCATTTTTCTCATGCCTACATGCTCAGCAGCTCTTATATCCAAACCCATCATAAACGTTTCGCGATGGACTTGCGGACTTGAAGCCTCAATAAAACTAATTAATTCCTCAGCACTAGGATTCTTGGGTAACAATATTACTTTCTTTTTATTCTCCAAAAAATCTTCAACCAACCTCACAAGAGACCGCCCAACCTCCATACCAGGTTCGCTATTCCATCGAACATTGTCTATCGTAACTTCCTTAATCCTATGTACAATCGTGGTGTCATTCAATCTTTCCATAATCACCGGCAAGTTATCCAGCGCAAAAACACTAAGTACTCCTGCCGTGTCCTCATCAAGTCCACTCAACACTTTCTTTACACTTTCAAACAACTCGTGATTATGCCTCTCACCAGGCTCGGAATTCTCAATCATTTCTTTTCTTTTCCGAAACTCGTCCGGCCAAGGGATATGACTGTCATCACCTCCCGACTCAAAGCTTAGCCAATAGCACAACAAACCTTTTGCTTGGTTCAAACTAGGAATAAAGTCATTATCCCTTTTCAATAAATCATTTAGAGCTTTGTTATCGTACTCTCTCAAATTTTCCCATTTAATAATACTCGAATGCTTTTCGCTACCACCCTCCCTGTTTTCTTTGGGATTTATTTGACCAAATTGTTCATTGCTAAATTCCATGTCTATTTCATCATAACTCATATCTTCATCATCAGCCACAAAAAAGACCCCGATTACTCGAGGTCTAAACCACTTATTCTTCTTTAACAAAACGCCAGTACACGTCTTCGATCACCGCCCCGCGCGAACCATTTTCATTACTAATTCGTGGCATGGGGATACACTCAACCAAAGGAACTCTCTTAACAATTGTTTCGCTTGTCATCGTAATTGCTTTAAGAACACCGAACGTTTTTTCATCCATATTTTTCAAAGATATTTGTTGGTCATCATCAATGAGCATACAAAGTACTCTTTTGTTCACCGAAAAAATAGCTTTGGAATCTTCTTTACCTCCGCTTGTAAACCCTTCAAACTCGTAATACACGGTAATCAAAAAATGCGAATTTTCATTTTTTACTCTTTTTTCTTCTTTCAAAAAAAGAGCACCAATGGTGGCGTAATCAGAATCATTTATCCCTATTTTTTTAAAAACCGGGCTCGGCCAACGTTTATGAATCCACTTATGGAGATCAACCTCCATTAATGGCGCCTCATTTTTTCTCATTTCTCCTCCAATCGTTTAAATGTACTGTCCTATATTATATCATTTGTCTCGCCTTCTTGTTTTGGCGCTTCTTAACGATATTTGGCGCTTCTTAACGATAAATGATTTTTCAGTCGCAGCTCTCTTTAAAAACCATCCAAGGGAAAACAATCACTGCCCTAAATATCCGTTTCCATCTCTTTGGCTCTATCCACACCCGCCACAACCATTTTAGTCCTGCTTTCTCCATCCATTTTGGAGCTTTTTTAAACTCACCCAAATACTCATTAAAGGTTCCCCCCACACCAATTCCCACCTTGACCTTTAGTTTTCTTTTATGTAAAGCTAACCATTTTTCTTGATTAATCGGGTTATACGACACAAACAAAATATCCGGAGCAAATTTATTAATTTTCAAAATAACTCTTTTGTTGGTTTTTTCATCAGTCCCCACCCTCTTTTCACCTTCGTCATACTCCACTTTTATCTTTGGAAACCTTTTTAGGAGCATCTGAGCGGTTCTTTCGCTCACATTGTTCCATCCTCCAAGTAAAAATATCCTCCAACCATGTTTTTCAGCCATTTTTGTCAAGTTTTCAAAAAGCCATACACCTGTTACCGTTTCGCCAACTTTTCCTTGCAAAATTTCTCCGCCAATTTTGATACCTCTCGCCAGTTTTTCAATTTTTGATTTTCCGTTTATATCATTAAGATATTTCGTGGCCGCCAAAACCGATACTCCATCTGGGGTAACCAAATCAGCTTCATTTAGTATCCTTTTAAAATCCAAGTCAGACTGTGCTCGAACGAAAAACTCGCTATAGGCAGTTACAATCAGCTTCATAGGATTACTATTTTTACTAATCCATGAAGTAATCAAGCTCAATGATTCCTTTTTGTTAATCAGGTCAACAGCCGTCCCCAAAACTTTAATTCTCATGTTACTATTTTACCAGGCAGCTACTTGTAATAAATATATATTTCCTTCTCAGATACAAGTTCAGCAAATTGTGCCTAGATTCCCAAACTATTATCACTCAGTAATTTTACCTGCTAAATAGAGGTATTAAAATGTTTGTCGCTTTACATCAACCTTTTTATGCCATTAATCAGCTAATTTTTCCATAAATTTAATCAAAAATTATGTCAGTGAAAACTTTAAACGTAAAAAAAATCAAAAAAAATAATTGTTTTTGCTTAAAAAGTATTTTATATAAGACTTAGCTAGTTAACTTATATATATTTTCTCAAAATAATAGCAAGATTAAAGTTATTTGGCCATTCAATATACATATAATAGCGAAACTATTTTATTACTTTTGTACAACATATTTATTCATGATTCATAGCTAATATCTAATTTCTATTAATATATTTTGAATATAATGATAAACTTATAGTTATCATTACAAATCCTTTCACATTTTAATATATATCATTAATAAATAACCGATTTCTATTATTATTTAAACCTATATTTCCTATATCCTTGATATAGTTTGTTCAACCATAAAAAATCGAATATTAGATGATTTTCACAAAATATCATCGATCTCACGTTTCCTGTACAAAATAGGCATAAACAATAAAAATAGATTATTTCGTAATTAAAAATATTTCTAACCGGTAATAAATATATTAAACATTCAATTTAAACAATGTTCATAAAAAAATACGCGAGAATATATCTATCAATCATTTTCCATTAATAGACAACTAACATATTCAAATAATTTAATGTATTTATAATCGTGCCTAATCGAGCCTAAAAACAGTAAACTAAATCCCAATCAATATACCTACATAAGGTATACCCAATAAAAAACAATACCCTATCCTAGACTGACTATCACCAAAAATCATCATCAGAAAATTTATACATACCCCTACCCCTATTTGTAATATATAACGAATAACATATTAAAATAAAGTTTTTGTAGGGGTATAACGAAATTCGTGAAAAGAAAAAATTAAGAATTCTATAAATATACCTTTCCTTTCAATATTCTCAGGTTAAATAATAATCAATAAATATTTATTACCAACCGGGTAATATTAAAAAAATACCTTATTGTTAATCAAGTTATCATTATTTAATATTTAATAAATCTCATCATCAGGGTTTCATAATATTAAAATACTATATTCTCCAATCAATATATTAAATAATCCTATATAGAATTTCATCAAATAAATCTATTTGAACTCAAATAAAAAAATAGCACAACAATCAACAGACTGACAATGTACTTTAAATAGATTGATATATGAAAATATCTTTATTACTTCCTCAAACTACTCCGATAAATATCTAAATTCTCAATTGCTATCCCTATACCTTTTATTACACATCTTTGTGGATCCTCCGCAACAAACGCCGGAACACCAGTCTCCGCCGTGATTAGCCGATCAAAACCTCGAAGCATTGCCGTTCCACCACTCATCACAATTCCTTTATCAATAATGTCACTCGACAACTCTGGAGGAACTTCTTCCATGACCGTCTTAAGCATTTGAATAATTTTCCCTAACGGCTCTCTTAGGGCTTCAAAAACATCTGTTGACGAAACTGTTACCTGTCTGGGAAGACCGGCAATGCTGTCGCGCCCCGTTACTTCCATCGTTTCTTCTCGAGATACCGGCATTGCTGAACCAATTTTAATTTTTATTAATTCTGCAGTTTGCTCTCCAATCACTAAATTATGTTTTCTCCTCGCCCATTTGATTATTGCCTCATCAATTTTATTTCCGGCCACCCTAACGCTTTTAAATGCCACCACTCCTCCTAAAGATATAACCGCCGCTTCGGAAGCACCGCCACCCATATCCAATATCATATTCCCCGAAGGTTCGGCGATAGGCACACCTGCACCAATAGCTGCGGCCAAAGGCTCTTCAATCAAATAAGCATTTCGGGCACCGGCTTCTATTGCTGCACCCAACACAGCTCTTCGTTCGACTTGTGTCACTCCGGCGGGAACACAAATCATTACTTCCGGCTTAATCAATCCATACGCTCCAACTTTTCTAAGAAAATACTTAAGCATCGCCTCGGTAACTGCATAATCGGCAATCACTCCATCTCTCATCGGTTTACTGGCCTTAATATTTCCAGGCGTTCTCCCCAGCATACTTTGGGCTTCTTTCCCAACGGCCAATACTTTTCCATCTGTCACCGATACCGCCACCACGGTAGGTTCCTCCAACGCCAAGCCCTCACCAACAACATATACCAGGCTATTTGCCGTCCCTAAATCGATCGCTATTTTCTTTGAAAACGAAAAGGACATTTGCAGACATTATATATCAAGCTCACAACGGAATTATAGGCATAAATATTTAGAAATAATCAATAAAGAAACACATATCCACAAAGTCATTATGGAGCTTGATATAATAATGGTTGATGACCAAAAACCCTAAAGCTAAACGTCTCATCATCAACCTTTTCATCATTTTTTTTCTCGCTGGAGGCACCTTTGCCGCCATTCAGTATGCCAAAGGCTACAGACCAAACCTTAAAGAAGGCTCTCTTCAGGGATCAGGACTTCTAAATGTAACTTCTTATCCCAAATCGGCCCGTGTTGTCATAAATGACAAACTCACTACCGTTACCGACGATAAACTCTATCTTTATCCTGCAACCTACAACATCAAGATTGAAAAGGATGGCTTTCATCCTTGGCTTAAGTCTATTCCTCTCAAATCCGAACTGGTTTCCAACGCCGACGCCCGGCTTTTCCCAATCATTACTGCCACCTCACCTCTCACTTTTTATCAAGTTGGTAATGCCACTGTCAATCCAGATGGCTCTAAAATCGCTTATGTTCTTACTAAATCTCCGGTTGAAACAGGAAACGGTCTCTACGTTCACTCTCTATCAAGTAATTTCTTAGGTTCACAATACACTCAAATTTCCGATAACGCCACCAAAGACTTCAATAAAGCCCTTCTTGTTTGGTCACCGGATAGCACTCAGATTCTGGCAATTTTTACCGAAAAAACCAAAATTAGTGAAAAAATAATTTCGGCTGTTCTTCTTTCCACCAAAGGTTTAAATAATATCAAAACAATGAGTGATGTTACCCTCCGTTTACCCCAAATCATTACCCAATGGCAAGGAGAATACGCCAAAATAAATCTTCCTACTCTTGCTCTATACCCCAAATTCATCTCCGATATTCTCACCAACAAAGCGGTCAATGTCTTTTTCTCTCCAGATAAAGAAAAAGTTTTCTACACACCCATCACAGACGTTAATCTTCCTCAAAACGAAGTTGGTGCTGCCCTCCCAAATATCAATTCCACTTCGGAAACACGCACTCTTCAAAAAGATAAAACTTATCTTTATGATCTCAAGGAAGGCACCAACTACGCCATACCCTCAGCTTCTGTCTCTGCCTCCGTCAAAAAAACCCTGATTATCTCCTCAGACGCCACTCCATCAGCTAGTGTTTCCACTCTCAGGCAACTCAAAGCTCAATCCGAAAGTTACTACGTTGGTAATCTTTCATGGTATTCAAATTCCCGACAGTTAATCCTTACCAACCAAGAAGGTGTCAATGTTACAGACTACGATGGCCTAAACATGACCAACATCACTTATGTTCAGCCCCTAAACGGTTTTGCCGTCAGTAATCCCGATGGTAGCCGCCTTATTTTACTGACCAACATCAATCAAAAAGCCGACACCTACAATCTTATTTCTTTTGATTTGAAATAATAGCTTCGCGTACTCCCATCCAAGCCTCACCGGCTGTAGCAAAATCTTCAAAATAGTAGTACTCTGTCCAACCTCTCTTTATACTTCCTTCATGGTTAAAATCAACTGTTTTACGAATTACCTTTCCTCTCTTATCAAAATATCGAATCGTTTCAAAAGTTTGACTCCCAAAAGTGTTGACTTCTTTTTCTTTTCTAAAGTCATCAAAACCAGAACCACTAATTACTTTTAAAATCTCCTTTTCTGCTTCAATTTTCACTTTATCTAATAGTTTTTCCCGATCAAAAAACTCTGGTAAAAACATTAAGATTTGATATATTCCATTCACACAATTAAAATCAAACTCCCAATCATATAAACTTTTTTTCATCTCCGTACCAAGATTGAGTTGATCTATGAATATAGTACCTTTCTCCAATTCTTTTCTCCTCATCAATTTTTTTTCAAGACTCCGTCCTGCTGCCTCCACCTTCCCGAAATTATCATTATCAAAATGGATATTCTCGATTAATGTCGCTAAATTTGTACCTTCTGCCACCAAGTAAGAATCATTTAGACAATGTCCCAATATCACCGCCTCTCCGGCAATTATGTCCAGCCAATTTTTATATCCTAGCTCATTTATTAAATCGTATTCTTTTTTCATTTTGGACACATTTTACCCTAAACTTTCGATGTAAAATATATTGATTGAGGTTGTAGCTCAGATGGATAGAGCATCTCACTCCTAACGAGAAGGTCGGCAGTTCGACTCTGCCCAACCTCACTACCGAATAATATTGGATAAAAGCTTACTCGTCATCCTTTCGATAATATTAATTATCGAAATGTTATTCCTACGTTTCCTCTTATATTCACCAATAGTTACGTTTCTGGGTTTCACCCCCGCTATGAATATATGAGTACATATTTTCAAGCAAACTTCACTATGATGCTTGAATATAGAGCAACTCACCCCTAACGAGCAGGTCCCCAGTCCGACTCTGGGCATCGACACATCATTTCTTTTTTTTCTTAATCTCAACTCCCGCAATTTTATTTGCCAACTTAACTAGGCTTTCTGTTGTTTCACTATCATTCATCGCATTCAACATCATAAAGGCTTTCAGCGCACTAAAGCATTTTTTGTGAAAGGCTCTGGGGTTTTCAATATCATCTCCAGGTGATGAATATACCTTTTCTACCCTATCTTGCTCACCACACCAGTCACATCTTTCAATCTCTCTTTCAATACTTAGTTTTTCATCTTCTATTCCCATCAGTCGGGGTGGGCAGAATTGGACTGCCTGTCTCTTCGTCCCGAACGAAGCGTGATACCGATTCACTACACCCCGAAAAACTACCTAAGTTTACAATGTACAGATTGTTTTTTGGGGTGGAGTTTACTATATCCGGCTCATAATGACGCAGTGATTATGAGCGCCAGATATAACAGGAAACGCAAGACGCCATTTCAATAACGGATGTTATTGAAAGAAGTCTGAGTAAACTGTTACACCCCGAAAAACTACCTAAGTTTACAATGTACAGATTATTTTACCCCGAAAAACCACAAAAAGCCCCCCATTTCTGGAGGGCAATCAAACTCTTAATTACTTATTTGCCAAGTCTTCTTTGCCGTATACCAAGCAGTCCATACCGCTTTGGTAATCAAAAATCTCATCGGCATTAAAGATAATACCCATTTCTTTTTCGGCAGCCTCTGGGCTATCTGACGCATGAATTAAGTTTTGTGACCCACTCATACCGAAATCTCCACGGATTGAACCTGCTTCAGCTTCTCGGCCTTTAGTTGAACCCACAATCTTACGCACAGCCGGAATAACTTCCAAGCCTTCCCAAACCATAGCCACTATTGGTGTCCACTCCATAAATTCTTTCAAGTCATTAAAAAAACTTTTTTCTTTATGGTGGGCATACCAAGTATCAATCATCACATCAGACATCTGCACCATTTTTATCCCAGCCAGTTTCAAGCCTTTTTCCTCAAAACGAGAAATTATCTTTCCCACCAGGCCTCTTTGTAATCCGTCCGGTTTTACCAGAACAACTGTTTTTTGCATCATGCCTCCAATTGTACATTAATATACGGCTTGGTAATGTTCTATTTTCTCAACCGACCAGCTATTTTCTATCACAATCGCTACCACGTCAACTCGACAACTAACATCCAAACCCTTATCCTGCAAATACACTTCCCCCATTCTTTTTACCTTGACAATCTTACTCTTATTTACCATTTCTTCCGGCTCACCAAAATCATGACCTATTTTTGTCTTTACTTCCACAAACACCAAAGTTTGGCCGTCTCTACAAACAATATCGATTTCCCCAAATCGAGTACGGAAATTGCGCTCTATTATCTTGTAGCCCTTTTTCCAAAGATACTCAGTAGCTATATCTTCTCCTCTATTTCCGGTCATTTTATTCTGGTTTTTCATCTATATTTTGGTATCTCACAACTCAAAACACCTTTTCCCGATACTGCAAGGCTTCCGCCAAATGTACCGATTGGATATCGTCGCTTCCTTCCAAATCAGCTATTGTTCTGGCCACTTTTAAAACTCGAAAATATGCTCTAGTCGACAAATCAAATTTCTCCATTGAAAGTCGTAGAATTCTCACTCCACCGGAATCCAATCGACAAAACTCTTTTACTTGTTTATTTTTCATCTCCCGGTTACAAAATATTCCGGTTCCTGTTAACCTCTTTAATTGCTTTTCTCTTGCTTTCATTACTTTCTCTCGAATCACCAATGAACTTTCCCCTTTTTCCGCATTTCCAATTATTTTTTCGGCCTCTACCGCTGGAACATTGATATGCAAATCAATTCTATCCAATATCGGTCCACTGATTCTTCTTTTATACCTTTCAACATCCCGCGTGGTACACCTACACTCATGTTTTGGATGTCCCAAGTAACCGCAAGGACAAGGATTGACTGCAGCCACCAATTGAAAAGAAGCAGGATAAACCATTCTTCCCGCCACCCGGGAAATTTCCACTTTTCCGTCCTCCATTGGTTGTCTCATTGCCTCCAATACCGACCGTGGAAACTCCGCCATTTCATCAAGGAATAATACTCCCAAATGTGCCAAACTTACTTCTCCAGGCACCGGACGACTACCTCCACCAATAAGTCCGGCTAAACTAATCGAGTGATGAGGCGACCGAAATGGTCTTCTTCGTATCACCGCTTCACCCGGCTGCATCAACCCTGCAGATGAATAAATTCGCGTTATCTCCATGGTTTCTTCAACTGAAAGCGTTGGCATTATTCCCGGCAAGGCTCGGGATAACATCGTTTTTCCCGCTCCGGGCGGACCTGACATTAATATATTGTGTCCACCTGCAGCAGCGACCATTAAAGCTCTTTTAGCTGTTTCCTGCCCAACAATTTCTGCCATATCAAACTCTGGTTGGGCAGTCTCAATCAATTTTTTAATATTAATCGTCTTCAAATAGGGAATTCGTTTCACAAACCTCAAATGTTCCACCAAATTTTTCAATCCTCGAACCGGTATCACTTCCAGTCCCTCAACTATAGCTGCTTCGTTAGCAGACTCAACTGGCACAAATATTCGAATCATCTCCACTTTTTTGGCAAACAAAGCCAACAATAACGCTCCTCTGGTATGTCGCAAACTTCCGTCCAAAGATAACTCACCAAAAAATAAACCCTTTTCTTTCAGCACAATATCTTCATTGGCCACCAGTATTCCAATGGCAATCGGCAAATCATAAGCAGAACCTTCTTTGGGAATATCAGCGGGTGCCAAATTAATAGTAATTTTCTTCTGTGGAAAAGCAAACCCGCAATTTACCAAGGCGGTTCGAACTCTCTCACGGGCTTCGCCTACTGCCTTATCAGGTAACCCAACTATATTAAATGCTGGGAATCCTCTATCGGCTACATCCACTTCCACATCAACAGGAAAGCTTTGCAAACCCACACAAGCCATGCTTTTTATACGGGCCAACATACCAATAGTATTTCACATTTTGCCAATAAAAAACCCGCCTCATTTCTGAAGCGGGAATCTCTGATGGTCTAAATTCGTATTGTTTCTTGTATCTTTCCCAAGATTACAACTATTTCGTCAGCATCACCAATAATACCGCTGACATTACCTTTCAGTCTTGATACGTTTCCTCGAATGCCGGAGACATCTCCCCAAATGTTCGAAACATCTCCACTTATCAACGATACGTTGCCTTTTAAATTTTTCGCAATCGTTCCCCTGATAGAAAAAATATTTCCAGAAATGTTTGTCACATCTCCCCAAAGATCAAATACATGCCCTTCGATATTTTTTGCATCGCCCCAAATGCCCTCGATGTTACCCCAAACTTTTCCACCGTTTTCCAAATCGCGGTCTCTGGAAATATTTGAGTTGCATTCAACAATGCTAAGTTCCCTTAGCACTCTTGCTGTCATCACTTTATTCATTGTTCCTCCTCGAGTCGTATCAAATTTTAAACTACATCGGAATCATACAACAACTATAGGACTATGTCAAACCTAAAACTTCTTTAAATACTTTCCAAACCTAACCTCGATTAAGCCTTCAAGCTCCAAAACAAGAACTTCCTCCATTACCTTCTCCACTGGAATTTTCAAGCACAAAGAAAGTTCATCCACGCTCTTTTCTCCACTCTCCAAAGCTACCAAAATCGGATTACTCATCTTCTCAGGTTTAAACCCAATTTCAAGTTGCTCATTTACAAGCCCCATTTCCCTCAATATGTCCTCAACTGATGTCACCATTACGGCTTTTCCCCTTTTAATCAAGTTGTTTGTTCCTTCAGCCACTTTACTGGTAACCAAGCCGGGAACAGCCATCAAAGGTTTCCCCATACTCATTGCCAATCTTGCTGTAATTAAACTTCCCGACTTTTCCGCCGCTTCTACCACCAAAACAGCATCGGCAATTCCTGCCACAATTCTATTTCTTTGCGGAAAACTCGCTCGGTTACCCAACATCTCTCCTTCATACTCAGACACTATCAAACTATCAACTTCTAATATTTCTTGATACAGTTTTTCGTCCGCAGCACTCACTTTCATATCAATTCCCCAACCTAATACTGCAATCGTTTTCCCGCCATTTTCCAAACATGCCTTGTGTGCTGCTTGGTCAACTCCATACATAAATCCCGACACAATAGTTACTCCCCTTTGTACTAATGTTGGCATCCATTTTTCAATTACTCTTTGCCCATAATCACTCATTCTTCTACTTCCCACTATGGCCAGTTTTGCTGCCTTATCAAGCAACAAATCAATATTCCCCTTGTACAGTATTCTCTCCACCCTTGGTTTAATCATATTCAAATTGTCACTCCACCTTTCTTTTGGCAATTTCATAAAACAATCATAAATCGTTTTCCACCAATTCCGCATACTTGTCCCTGAAGTAAAGGCCGCGCAAAGCGTTAAAAAGCCCGGTCTCTGATTGTATTCAAATAGAGTTTATTGCTACGCGACAAGTTGCTTATTTCGCTGGGGAAAAGACACCAACCGTTTTACGGAAGGGATAAGTATGAGAGGAATAGGAAATTAGAAAAAACGAACTTCATCGTTTTACTAAATTACATTACTCGGATATACTATTAACTAGTGATTATCGAGTTTCAAAACACCATCGAGCCCAAAAACCATTCCGCTATGGCTATGGCTATTGTTATCACTGCTTGTGCTCTCTTTTTTATTCCTACTACCCTAATTATCCTCGGCTACTACTCCAGTCAGCCTACCGGCACACTCATTTCCCCTATACCTCAAACTACCCTTGGCGAAGTTCCATCAGTCACTCCCACCATTATTCCGGAAAATTCACCCATTATTGCCTCAAATAATTCTGCCACTCAGGCCGCAAATCCAGAAATTGCCCCTACATCCGGAAGCAATATTACCGATAAAGTTGCCATTATCGACTCCAACACCACCGAAAAGGTCATCATTGATTCCGCCATTTATGCCACTTCTCAAATTTATCTCTCGCCTCGTCCGGGAGATAAATCACTTTATTCTCTAAAATCAAAGTCCGACGGTCAATTCACTATCGTTGTTGACCAACCATCTGATACGGTTCGTTATATTGACTACCACATTGTCAATCCCTAGAATGTCTGTATGCGACAAGCTCTAGATAAAGTCTCCACCAAAATCCTTAGACTTGTACCTCTCATTCTCGGCTTGGTTACTCCTCTTTTTTTTCTCCCCATCACCGTCGATTATTTTGCTTTCAATAAATATTTTTTTATTGCTATTATTGGCACAATTTCCCTAATCGCTTGGTGTATCAGGAATCTGACCCGTGGCAAATTGCATCTTACTACCTCCCCGAGCTTTATTCCTCTAATTATTTTGGTTCTGGCCAACATTGTCTCCTCCGTTTGGCTTAGCCCCATTCATCACGTTAGTCTATTCGGCCAAACTTCACTTTTTTTCTTCTTTGCCATTATCTACATCACTGTCACTTCTTCTCAAAAAAATCGCTTCTCAATAATGTCCGGTATTTACGGCTTAATTATTTCGGCATCACTTCTCAGTTTATTTTCCCTCCTCCAATATTTTAAACTTATCGATCGTTTAATCTCATCATCAAATCTGTTTGCCAATTTCTTTAATCCAATCGGCGGTGTTCTCCCTGCTCTTTCCTTTACCCTTCCAATTCTTTTCGCTACCATCATTTTCGTCACAGGTATCAAAAAATGGACTCTTAAAATTGCTCTTTTTCTTTCGGTTCTTCTAATGATTATCGGTACAATTATTAACGTTAGTTATATTTTCCCCAACAACACTCAACAACCTGTCATTTCCATTCTTCCTCTTAAGGCAGGATGGTCAATAGCCGTCGACACCATGAAAATTTGGCAAACTGCCCTACTCGGCACCGGCCCGGAAACTTTTTTCTCCAGTTTTACCAGGCTTCGCCCTGTCTATTTAAACCTCAACAAAAATATTTGGGACATCCGTTTTTCGGAATCCAGTAATTTTATTTTTTCTCTTATTACCACCACCGGCATTATCGGCTCTCTAGCTTTCCTTCTCTCATTTCTTCGCCCTCTAATTGTTTCTCTA
The DNA here is from genome assembly GCA_903884375.1 of Candidatus Collierbacteria bacterium. Taxonomy (GTDB): domain Bacteria; phylum Patescibacteriota; class Microgenomatia; order UBA1400; family MFAQ01; genus UBA2277. The sequence goes on from CAISER010000042.1 coordinate 15,066, forward strand.
AAAAATGGCCGTAATGTTGAAGAAAAAAATATTCATAAATTTCTTATCGTTGCTCTAACTACAGTTATCTTTTCATTTTTCGTCATCCCCACAGGTATTGTTTCTTTGGTTTTAGGAATTGTATTGCTTATTTGTCTAACAATCCTCTATAAACTGGAAAATCAAAAATCGGTTAAGGATCTTACTATCAGCCTCTCAGCCGACTCAATCTCTTCCTCTACCTATCACGATCTTCCGGAAACGGCCAAATCGTCAATTACCACCTCTTTCCTTCCCTGGTTAATTACCTTTATCTCTGTCGCTATTCTTTCTGCTTTCTGGTTCTTTGGCAGCAAAATTTATTTTGGTTCTGTTGCCTACAAACAAGCCGCCAGTCTCGCAATCACTGACCCCAATCTTTCTTATATCAATTACCAAGAGGCGGCCATGTTGGATACTTATAACCCTTATTATCCTCAAAAACTATCCCAAATCTATCTTTCCATCGCTAACGCCTATTTATCCAAAGAAAATCCATCCGAAGATGATAAAAAGAACGGCACCGAGTTTGCGCAACGCTCTCTTGATGCAGCTAAAATCTCTGCCAAACTTGACCCGATGAATGTAACTGTTTGGGAAAATTTATTTGTTATTTATCGCACGTTGATTCCCTACGCCCAAGGATCAGCCAACATGGCTATTTCTCACGGTCTTCAAGCCGCAAGAGTTGACCCTTCAAACCCGACTATCTATCTTCAACTGGGTACTCTTTTCTACAATCTTGGTGATTCAGATCAAGCCATTAAATTTTTCGACCGCACCATAGAACTAAAACAAAACTGGGATACTCCCTATTTCAACCTATCTAGTATTTACAAAGCCAAAAAAGAATACGCTAAAGCACTTCAGTATGTCCAAACCGGTCTTACTTATACCGACCCCAATGGAGAAAGCATCAAAACCGTTCAGGAAGAAATCAAAGCCTTACAAAAACTTGTTCCTCCCCAAACCGCCACTCAATCAGCCGTACCCCAACAGTAACATTGAATTAATAGCAAAATACCGCTCTCAAGCGGTATTTTTTGTGGACTCGGGGGGAATTCGATTTTCTTTCGTCAAACTATTGATCCTTGATGGATCGATCGTTTGATAAGACAAAAAAAGAAAATTGAATTTGACGGAGCCAAGCTCGTAACGATCTTGGCGAGTCGCGGTCCCAAAAAATATATTTATTCCTCCACAAGGAAGGAACTTCATTATTGTGGACTCGGGGGGAATTGAACCCCCATCTTAGCAATGCGAATGCCATGTTCTACCGTTATACTACGAGCCCAGTAAATGTATTGTAAATTAAAAAATCCCCATATGGGGATTTATTTGTGGACCTGGAGGGAATTGAACCCTCTTCTCATCCATGCCATGGATATATTCTACCGGTGAACTACAGGCCCAAACAACAATCAATATTATACAATATATCCATGCCTGACAAAGTCCTTATCTGCCAAAATTGCCACAACCCTTTTGTTTTTTCGGACTACGAACAACAAAAATACATCAAGGAAAATCTACCTGAACCACTTTACTGCCCTATCTGTCAAAGCATCAAGTCGCAAGAAACCAGAAGGCCTAAGAAACCGACTTTATAAATTCGTCAAATGTCGGTGAATTCTGATCACGTTCCGATCTAATTATTTCTTTTTCCGGTACATATTTTGTCCAAGGAATCGCCAATTTTGGATCCATCGGATTAACAGCATAGGTAGCCGTATCTGGTCTCCACAAATCATCAACTACATAAGTGTAGTCAAGCTTATCTGACAAGGTTAATACAGAATTAGCTATTCCCGGCTCAATAAATAGTGCTCCCCCTTTTATTTCTTCACCATCAGGAGTTGTTCCATAGCCCAAGTAAACAGTTGTGGATTTCCCCATCGTTTGGGATTTTGGCCGACAATCTAGTAAAGTACAAACCGCCAACCCCGACACAACCGTTACCAACTTGGCCCAAGGTTCAACATGCAATCCTCGCAATGTGCCATATCGGGAAAATGAATGATTAACTTGTTTGCCCACAAAATCATATCCTGTCATTACCTCAATTTCGGGGAAACGAACCACCTCGCGGAAACTACCTCGGTCATCACCGCGGGTTTGTGACAAAATATGAAACAGTCCGCCAATCTCTGTTTCCTCCACTTTGGCCGTAAACTTGGCTTTATTTTCTATCTTAGCTTCCACAATTTTTTTTACCAATTTATCTAAGAAATCTCTCCCGTTTGTATCTAAACTTCTTTCTTTCATTTCCAAAGCCACTTGTTTTAATTCTTCAATCAGCCAATCTGGTGTATACCCCAAATTTAAATTGTCGTTTTTCCCTCCGCTTCTTCCTTTTACGGTTCGCTCAAACATCAGTTTTTCCTCACCATCGACATTCAATACAACTAGTTCCCAGAACTGCATCGAGTTTCTTTCATCAACTCGCAAATTCCATGGCAATAGATCGACCAAAGAAGTATCTTCAAAACCCGCTTTTTCAAGGGTGATTAATACTTGCCTAATTTTACCGTAGCGTATATCACAATAACCTCTTCGGAACCAAAACCGCGCATCTCTTGCCAAGGCTATCACTTCATAACTGGCATCATTTAATATTTTTTCCATCTTAAATTATTTTCATATACTCATCTAATTTTACGGTCCGGCCTTCTGTCATCACTTGTTGAGGATTAATACCATCAGGCCATTTAATTCCCAATTTTGGGTCAAACATATCTAGCGTAATTAATGAATCAAAACGATTAAAGGGTCTATCGGTTACTGAATAAATTATAGTATCGTCTGCCAAGGCCAAAATTGCCACTGCTACCCCTTCGGGAACAAATAATGTATTTCCCCAAGCTTCTTTACCCTCGCCCAAATACAGTTCCACCACTTTACCTCGTTCTGCCCCCGGTCTCGTATTTACCAGTACGATAAACGCCAATCCTCGAGCCACTGTCAAACTTTTTGACCTACCCTCCAAGCGCCCACCTCGCAGCATTCCTTTGGAAATTTCAAACATATAAATATTTTTTGGTTCAAAACGATATCCCAAAAAATATGTAAGTTCCGTAAAGTCAATCGGTTCGGAGATCCATCCTTTACCACCAAAGTATTTTTTTGACCTAATCGTCACCGTTCCGTCAATACCTGTTTTTTTATAATTTCTTGGACCGGCAAAGTTATTTAGTTCCACAACCAATATTATATCCATTATTTCTCGATTTATCTAAGTGTATAATATTCAAATCAAGGTTCAAGGAGGCTAACTTTGAAAAACCAAGTGCTCGTTCAAATTTACTTCGATTACGGCAATTGTCTCTACACCGCCAGGGTCTACAAATACGCACCTACAGCTATAATTCTTCCCGATAAAACTGTGCTTAAAACGAACTGTGTGGTGGTCACAACCGGACCACAAAGAAATCCTGACGGCTCTTCACACACTCGTCAAATCTATGATCGACACGGCAATCTTGTACCCTTAAATCTACTGCGCAAATCAAGCGACTGGGAAAAGCCAATTCATATTCGTTTTTTTCTTACTTTTGCCCAAGAAATATAATTCAAATCGCCCCTTCGTTCACAAAAAAACGGAGGGGCTTTGTTTTAATTTAAATCTTAAAATTCAGCTTCTTGTAATCACCCACAACAGCGATAGACATATTTTCTCTTCGGAAAATCTCTTTTGCCAAATCACGTATATCATCCATACTCACTTTTTCAATATTCTTCATTATTTCCTCAGGGCTATATATTTTCTCTCGAAAAAGAGTATCTTCCAGTGCCGAACCAAGAACCTCCTGTGGCTTATCGAAAGTCAGTGCCAATCGTCCACGGAAACAATCCTTGGCTATTTGCAACTCATTTTCTTTGATTTCCCATTTATTTCCTCCGCCCAAACCAACACTTATTTCGGTAATAAGCTCCACCGCCTCTTTTAATTTATTTTTTGGCAACCCAGCTCCAACTATCAAACTTCCCGCATCCGTAAATTGGTCTGCTCCCGACCTTATTGCATACGCCCATCCTCTTTCTTCGCGCACTTCTCGCATCAAACGGGACATCCATCCATCTCCGTAAATAATGTTGAGCAATTCCAAGGCAAATCGACGTTCATCGGTCATCTTGATGCCTCTAAAAGCCATGTAGATCGCTGCTTGTTCCACCTTACGACTGATTAATTTAATTCGTGGTTCCAGCTGTTTATCCCAGCTAAATTTATCTTTCTCCGGAAGTATTTTTTTCTCATCTAAAAGGGGAGCAAACTCTTTTTTTATTTTCTCCAGTATCTCCTCATCTTTTCCGTAATCTCCTACCACTCCCAACACCATATTCTCAGCCACAAACCACTTTTCAAAATATGAGCGTAGTTGTTCTACTGTCATCGCTTTCAAACTTTTCACCGTACCTATTATTGGTCTCCCCATATTAGTTTTCCCATAAAGCAATTTTTCGCATTCTTCTGCTGCCTTGCTGTCTGGCCTATCTTCATACATATATAGCTCCTCCAATATCGTGCCTCTTTCCTTGTCAAAATGTTCTTTAGGTAGCACTGGCTCCGTCACCACCTGCCCGACAATCTCGGTAGCCAAACCCACATGGCTTTTATCCATTTTTACCCAAAAACCCATTTCGTTACTACCTGTATAGGCATTAAACGCACCCCCCACTTTCTCCACGGCTTCATTCACATCAAACATTTTAGGAAATTTACGAGTCCCCTTAAACACAAAATGTTCCAAAAAATGTGCCGACCCAGCCTCTTTATCTGTTTCTTCACGCGATCCTGTGCCAATCATCACCCGAACAGTAACCGACTCTCTGTCTTCCGGAACCAAAACCACTCTTAATTTGCCTAAATTATATATTTTTGGTGAAAATCTCATCCTTTATTGTACCGCAGTCGTTAATCCAAAAAGCAATAATATATTCATAAAAAATATATCCATAATCATGTGAGTATTTTAAAAAAGTCATCTTTCTTTTCAGTGCCAAACAACTATTTATCCCATATTCCAGGCAGACTTGCCAGGTTGACACCAAGGTACAACAGGCTTATAATATGGCCATCTTGCACGTTGAAAGGTGGAAAAAATGAAAAAAGCCACAAAGATCAACTTCATCGTGGGGATTATCCTTGTGATAATCCTCGTCATCGTTGGTGTGGTCTCAGCCATGCCAAAAACTTATTCAAGCCGGTTGGTTGAGATACCGGTGTACCAAAACTCAAAACTATCTGTGGTTTCCAACAGCCAGGTAATGGTCTCGGCTATGGGACACCATGGATACTTCATGCTTTATACGCCGGAGGGAAACTTTGTCGAAGGGTCGCGATATATTGGCGACACCTTTATCGGCAAAGGAATGCTCCACTCCGGTAATTGGGCACTCCTTAATGGAGATGCCAATTTACAACTAGTAGCCTCTGAGCAAGAGCCAGTAAAAGTCCAGGTAACTCTTGGCTTCTGGGAAATTGCTCGAAGAGTGTTACTGGCATTCACTTTATTAGTATGGGTGATGGTTGCTACCATACTAATAACAAGCAGAATAAAAGATCAATGAAGAAGTGAAGTTAATACCCCGACAATGTCGGGGTATTTTTTTGCCACAAAGAAAAGGGGCTTGGTTCCTCGCCTCGCCCCTTGTCTCTTAAACGAACATACGAACACTGACTCCCAACGTAGCCTTACGCGAACACCTGCAATGTGCAAACAACAATCTCTTTTAAAGCAGCAACCTGATCAGGGCTATTGGTAGTTAACTCTTGTACGTCTACAAGTCACTTTCCAATCAAGGCATACTCCAAAATGAGGACGTTCTTAGCATCCTTATTCATAGTAAACATTTTTTTCCAATAATACAACTCCACAATGGTTATTTCCTTTGATTATTTCCCTTGGTTATTTCCCTTAGTTATTTCCCTAAAATTATCTATCTGTGAAAACTTGTAATTTTTCACCGCCAATAATCACCTCAATATTTCCCGACAAATCGGTTCGAAGTGTCTTTGCCCTCACCCATTCTAACCGCATCAAAGTATCACTATTGGGGTGACCATAGCTGTTTTTTGCTCCAACAGACACCACTGCCAAAATTGGCTTCAAATGCAAAAGGAAAGAAATAGACGAACTAAATTTAGAGCCATGATGAGGTACCTTTAATACACTTGTCTTTTTTAGCACTCCCTCCTCAAGCAGTGCCAGTTCGGTCTTTTCTCCAATATCTCCCGTATACAAAACGGAAAAATCAAAATATCTTAAGTAGATCACCGCCGAGTCCTCGTTTTCACTAATATTAGTATTTTCCCCAAACTTCTCGTCAATAATCTCATTATTACCTCCGTTTAATATATCAAAATACAAATCTTTATATCTATACATATCTTTTCTTTCCACCATCTCCACTACTTTATCAATTTTGTATCTCTCTTTTAACCCCACCAATGCCCCATTGTGATCTGTTTGTGGATGACTAATAAACACTAAATCAATCTCTCTATCCCAAAAGGGCATTTCTTTCCCAAGACAGTTAAATAGTTTCTCCTTACTCGGACCGGTATCAATCAGTGCTTGGAATGATCCCAAAACGACAACCGAGGCATCTCCTTGTCCTACATCACAAAAAATTACATGAAGCTTTCCGTCAGGCCACTGCTGCCACAACCAAAACAAAAATAACAATGTAATAATAACTCCCCACCTTTTCCAGTTCACACTTTCATCTTACACAGCCAACGCTAAAATATTCAAAAAAATAAACCGTTAGTTCCCAAAAAAATTAATTACTTCCACAATCCAGTGTGCCAGTGTATATGTAGGCCAGAAAAACACTTCCGGTATTATCTGCATCAGCGCCCCGACAACCATCAATATCGGTATCAAAGGTAATATCAATATATTACTTAATATACCAATCCAACTCATTCTTCCAAAATGCCACCAAATAATTGGCATGGTTGTAATTAATGTCGAACATGATGTTAAAATCCCCGACGTTCCCAATAATTCATTAAGTCTCTCGTGAGTTCTCCCGAACCATTTACTTATTGCCGGTTCCACAACCATAAGGCCCACACTGGCCGCCATCGACAACTGGAAACTCACACTTACTAACAACCAAGGTTCAAAAAGAACCATCAGCCACCCTGTCACCAGTAAAATCCACCAACCGATCGCCTTTCTCCCCTTCACCGCCGCCAAAAACACCACACCAGCCATAATCACTGCTCTAATCACTGGTGGTTCACCACCCGCCTCCAAAGCATACAAAAGCATCGCTACCGTGGCCAAGATACTCGCCCATTTTCGTTTAAAAATCCAAAAACTGATTGACAAAATGGTCCCTCCAACAAGCATTATGTTGTATCCAGAAGCTACAGCGATATGAACCGTTCCACTTTTTACCATCATCTCGTAAAATTTTTGCCCTATATCTTTTTTATAGCCCAAAACAATTCCCGCAACCAAGCTTGACTCAGGTTCAGGAAGATATCGTTGATAAACACTCACAATATTTTCACGAGTGTTTGTAATTAATCTTGAAAATACCTTATGCCAAACAGTACTATCAAAACCATCATCCAAAATAACTAATTCTGCGCTATCAAGCCACAATCTACCCAAAATTTTGTCTATCACTTCTCCAGAAACTCTGCCAACAATACTTACTCTATCTGTTCGTGAAAATGTACAAGGCTTTCGTAAATTAGTCCAAAATCTTCCTACAGTAATGATGCATTCAGATTTATTTTGATATATATTGTCTATATTCCCCGTAACACGAATTCGAGATTGTTTACTGTATTTCTCTATTTCTTGCCATCCTAGAGCAAATCGAAAAAATAAAAAGAATAATATCAAAAACCATCTCCATTTCATATTAATAAACCGATATTATCTCTCTGTTTCTATCGACCAATGATTTTGTCAAAACACCTTTTGTTATCAAATCATCGATGCTTTGATAAGGCCTATTTTTCACAATAGATTCAGCTCTAGCACTTCCGATACCCCAAAGGGTATCAAGTTCAGCTATCGTTGCATTATTAATATTGACCTTTTTACTCGACAAAATAGCCTCAGCATACCCCTGCTGGGCATAAGTATTATTGCTAAATGGAATATATATTTTCTGTCCATCCTTAAGAATCTCTGCCATATTAATATTTTTTTCACAAAACGTTCTGTCGGCTCCATCAGACAATCCTCCTGCCATAACCAACACATCTTTAACTCTGGAATTTTCAGATAACTCAAAAACACCGGGATTAATTACCGCTCCTTCGATATCTACAAAAATCTTATAATTAGCCTCACTATTCGTTAATGATTTTCCAGATATATATTCTACTTCTACCTTTCGATCTATCAGAATGCCTCTAAAAAGGCTTATTAATGTTATTAAGCCTCCAAACAAAATAACAACAATCAGGAAACGATCTAGACCATTTGTTTTTTTAACAAATTTTTCTACCGTTTTTATATCCACTAATAAAATATACCATTATCTATATATTTATTATAAACAATCCTTTTCTTCCCCGCAAAAATCTTCTTTAAATATTACAAAAATCCAATACGTTCAATA
>CAISER010000043.1 GCA_903884375.1 Candidatus Collierbacteria bacterium
CTTTATGTTGGTAATATCATCGACCGGGCCGTTGCCATCGCCACCAATCACGGACAAGTCAGTGAAATATATCCCTGGTTGATTCTCTTCATTCTAATTTTAGGTATTGAAAGCGTCATTAATCTTTACAAAAGATACAGCGATATTGTCTATAACCACCTGCTGGACATTTTTATGGATGTTTTTCGCACCAAGAAAAACCTAGAACTAGATCCTCAGACACATATCGACCCAGAATTTGTGTCCAAAAGAAACCTAGTCGAGTGGAACATGTGGAAGATTGCTGGAGCACCTGAGACCATCATTGAAATTTTCTCAAAACTAATCCCTGCCATACTCTACACCATCGTTTTAATCTCGTACCACTGGCTAATTGGTGTCATGGTTGTACTGTCAATTATTCCCGAAATCATCTCAAACATGCGATTTGGAAAACGAATTTGGAGTATTTGGGACTCAAACTCAGATGACAAGATGATTTGGAATGCTTATCGTAATGCTTTTTGGGGTAACATCTCCGAGCTTAAGCTGCTTGGCGCCGGTCAATACATTTTGAAGAAAATGACTGATATTCAATATAACTTTACCGACAAGCTAGTAAAAAACGAAAAAAGCAGACTATCAAGCTTGATGCTCTCCACTCTAATTGAGTATGTATTTTTAACCTTCTCCTATCTACTTTTATTCCAGGGCATTATTAACGGTGAGTTTACTGTTGGTTCTTTCTTTGTGATCACCTCCTCCTTGTGGGCCGTCAAGAATCAATTGGGTCAGTTCTTTGAGGACGTCACCCGACTAGAGTCCAACGCCAAGTTTGTTGATGACTTTATCCTATTTCTTGACTGGGAGCCGGCTATTAAGACCGTTACTAATCCAGTTGAGATCAATTTTGCTAAACCTTACGAGATCGAGTTTCGCAACGTTTGGTTTAAGTATCCACATTCCCAGAAGTGGATTTTCAAAGGCCTAAACTTTAAGATCACCAAAGACGAGGACTTGGCGATTGTGGGTAAAAATGGTGCGGGTAAGACCACTTTAATTCGATTGGTCATGCGCATTTATGATCCTGATCAAGGTGAAATTTTACTTAACGGCATTCCTTTATCTCAGCTAGACCTAGAGAAATTTCACTCTTCCATTGGCCTACTAAATCAAGACTATCGTATCTATGAATTTAGTATCCAAGAAAATATCCACATCGGTAATGCTCAAAAACCTTTCGATAAAAAGATATTATTTAATTCAGCCAAGAAGGCTCATGCTCACAAGTTTATTGAAGAAACAAAAAAAGGTTACGATACTTTTATGACTAACGAAATTGAAGGCGGACAAGAACTCTCCGGTGGTCAAAAACAACGCTTAGCCATCGCCCGTACTTTTTATCGTAACCCAACTCTCTTGATACTTGATGAACCAACTAGCGCCATCGATGCTCTAGCCGAAGAAAAAATCTTTAATAGTATTTTTAAGTTTGCCAAAGACCGCAACGTTCTGATCGTTTCCCACCGTTTCTCGACCGTTAAAAAGGCCGGTCGCATCATTGTCATTGATAAAGGCCAAATAGTTGAAGACGGTGATCACGACACTCTCATGAGTCATAATGGCTTATACCAAAAAATGTATC